>DASRPK010000184.1:0-8013 GCA_035646395.1 Gemmatimonadaceae bacterium
CCCCCAAGACATCCGCTGTTCTGCCCGGTCAGTGTTTGGAGGCTCGATGACTACCACGGAATTTGGTGCGATTGACGTGTTTCGATCGTACAGCGACGAGCTGCTCAGTCTCTGGAACGCACGTCTGACTGCTTCCGGCGCCGCTGGGGATTTCCGGAACAAAACCGGGCAGTTGAAGGGACAGACGAAGGACCTTCTGCGACTGCTGGCTGACGCCACCCAGAGCGGGCAGATGAACAACCTTCACACCGAAGCCTGGAAGCCCGTCCGATCGTTCCTTGACCAGCTTTCTGACGAGCGGGCGCGCCAGGGATACAGCTCCAGCCAGACTGCGACGTTCGTATTCTCGCTGAAGGAACCGCTGCAAACGGTGCTCCGTCGCGAGATTCAGGACCCGGCGCGGTTCGCCGGTGCGCTGTGGGAAGTGAATGAGCTCATCGACAAGCTTGGACTCTTGACGATCGAGTCGTTCCAGAATTCGCGTGAACAGGTCATTGTACGACAGCAGGAGGAGATGCTCGAGCTTTCGACTCCCGTGGTAAAGCTCTGGGACGGGATCCTCGCGCTCCCGATGATCGGCACGCTCGACAGCGCGCGTACGCAGGTCGTGATGGAAAGTTTGCTCCAGCGCATCGTGGAAACGGGCTCGGCCATCGCAATCATTGACATCACAGGAGTACCGACGGTCGATACGCTCGTCGCGCAGCACCTGCTGAAAACAGTGACCGCCATCCGACTCATGGGTGCCGACTGCATCATCAGCGGCGTGCGCCCACAGATCGCCCAGACGATCGTGCACCTCGGCGTGAACCTGCAGGGAATTTCGACGAAGGCGACCCTGGCTGATGCCCTGGCGGTTGCCCTGGAGCGCACGGGGCGCTCGATCACGACGCACGCAGCGAAGTAGCGACGTGGAACGGATCCCGATTTTGCGGATGGGCCGCACCCTGCTGGTCACCATTCAGCTGGACATGCACGACGCGCACGCGCTCCAGCTGCAGGAAGACCTCTCCAGCCGCATTGTCGACTCGAGCGCCAAGGGCGTACTGATCGACATCTCCGCACTCGATGTGGTGGATTCCTTCATCGCGCGGGCCATCGCCAACATTTCGTCGGTGGCTGAACTACTCGATGCACGATGTGTAATCGTGGGCATGCAGCCCGCAGTCGCGATCACGCTGGTGGAAATGGGAGCGAAGCTGACGGGCGTCCGGACAGCGCTCAACGTCGAACACGGCATGGACCTGTTGCGGTTGGCGGGCGTGTGACCATCGCCGATGTGGGAGCCGAGCTCACGCTGCCGCTGCAGGGTGATCAGGACATCGCGGGTTCACGCCAACTCGTGAGGCGCCTCTCGCAGGAACTTGGCTTTACCCTCGTCGAGCAGACCAAGCTGGTCACAGCGACGAGTGAGCTGGCACGGAACACGGTGAAATACGGCGGTGGCGGGGAAATGCGCGCCGAACGGATCGTGCGGCCGCATCAGGTCGGTCTGAAGGTGACGTTTGTGGACCAGGGTCCGGGAATCCCGGACGTGGAGCAGGCGATGGTTGACGGATGGACGACAGGAGCAGGGCTTGGCCTCGGTCTCTCCGGCGCGAAGCGATTGGTGAATGAATTCGAGATTGAGTCCCGGCCGGGTGAAGGCACACGGGTGACAATCACGCGTTGGCGCGCTGCTTGATTGATGCAGTTGTAACGTCGCAGGTCGTCTGCTCCATCCGTGACGAGAGCCAGATCGGCTCAGCGCGTCGTCGCGCACGGCAACTGGCGGAGAACGTGCTGCTGGATGAGGTGATGACGGGAAACGTGGGAATCGTCGCGACGGAACTTGCCTCGAACATGTTGAAGCACGCCGGAGGGGGTGACCTGCTCATCCAGTCGATATCCGAGGAGGGCTCGCACGGCGTAGAACTCCTGGCGGTCGATCGCGGCCCCGGAGTACGGGACGTCTCGCTGGCACTCATGGATGGTCATTCCACGAGCGGCACACCGGGAACAGGCCTCGGCGCTACGCGGAGACTTTCTGACGTCTTCGACCTGCACTCCGAACCGGGAAAGGGAACGGTTGTATTGTCGCGCATTGGTGCCGGCCGTGCGAAGCGCACCAACTCGCCGGTGTGGGGCTCCGTGGCGACAAACGCACCCGGTGAGACTGTTTCGGGAGACCTGTGGTCGATGATTTGTCATGATGGCGTGCTCCACGTGATGATGGTGGACGCGCTCGGACATGGTGTGCTCGCGCACGAAGCCGCTCGCACCGCGATCCAGTCATTCACCGAATATGGTGTCGATGATCCAGGTGCCTTTCTGCGTCGCGCGCATGAGGCACTCCGCAGCGGACGTGGCGCGGCGCTCGCGGTGGCGCGCTGCGACTTCGACCGGGGAACGCTCACGTACGCGGGCGTCGGCAATGTCGCGGGCGTCATTGTCCGGATGGACCAGCGCCAGCACGGCCTGGTGTCGCACAATGGCACCGTGGGGTCGGACACCATCACGGTGAAGGAATTCCAGTACGAATGGTTGCCGGGCGAGAAGCTCGTTATGCATACCGACGGGCTGCGCACCCGCTGGATCCTGAGCGACCGCCCGGGCCTGTCGGCGCGCCATCCGGCGGTCATCGCCGCGGTTCTGCACCGCGATTTCCTTCGCGGTCGCGACGACGCCACCGTCCTCGTTCTCACGCGGTAGGTGCCCATGACGCTCAACGGATACCAGCGCAGCGACGCTGCCGCTCTTGCCGAACGGCTGGCGACGGCGGAATCGGAGCTGGAGGCGCTGCGCGAAGAACTGGAGACGACCAATCGCGGAGTGGTCGCGCTGTACGCCGAGCTCGAGGACCAGGCGGAGCGTCTGCGCCACGCGTCGGAACTCAAGAGCCGCTTCCTCTCCTATATTTCGCACGAATTCCGCACGCCGTTAGGCGCGATCAAGAGCCTCAGTGGCATTCTCCTGGATCAGATGGATGGACCGTTGTCGGCGGAACAACAGAAACAGGTCCGTTTCGTCCGCAGTTCCGCCGACGAGTTGCTCGAACTCGTCAACGACCAGCTGGACCTGGCGAAACTCGAGGCGGGACGACTCACCGTCTCCCCGGCATGGTTCGAGATGGTCGACCTGTTCTCCACGCTGCGGGGAATGTTCAAGCCGATCCTGCTGAACGAGAATCTCTCGCTTACGTTCGAGGAACCACGCGGCGACGTGAAGCTGTACACCGATGACCGGAAGCTCTCCCAGATCCTGCGGAACTTCATCTCGAACGCGCTCAAGTTCACGCCGCAAGGCGAGGTGCGCGTGCGGGCGATGATCAACAATGACGGAACGGTCACGTTCACCGTGAGCGACACCGGCATTGGCATACCGATCGAATCGCTCACGCACATCTTCGACGACTTCACGCAGGTCGAGACACCGCTGAATCGTCGCCTCCGCGGGACCGGTCTCGGCCTTTCGCTCTGCCGCCGGCTGGCGCGCCTGCTCGGGGGGGAAGTGGCGGTCGAAAGCACGCTAGGCGCCGGCTCGACATTCTCCGTGACGATTCCGCTCAAGATCCCCGCGGTGCAGAGCTGAAAATGAGCGCGTTCCCGGCATTGAAGGTTCTCGTGGTTGATGACAACCCGGCCACGCTGTATGCGACGAGTCGTGTGCTGCGCAACGCGGGATTCGAGATCATTCAGGCGGATAACGGAACGGAGGCGGTGCGCATCGCCACGACCGAGTCCATCGACGTCATTGTCCTCGACATCAACCTGCCGGACATCGACGGATATCAGGTCTGCCGGGCGGTGCGAGCCGTCCCGGCGTCGAGTGGAGTCCGGGTCGTCCACCTCTCCGCTTCCTTCGTCGACGATACGCATCGCGTCGTGGGATACGAGGCCGGCGCGGATGGGTTCCTGACGCACCCGGTGGAACCCACGGTGCTGGTGGCGACCATCAAGGCCTTGTTGCGCACGCGAGCGGTGGAGCTTCAGCTCGAGGAGTTGTTGCAGCGCGAGCGCAGCGTGCGCGAGGAGGCCGAGCGGGCCAACCGGGCGAAGGATGAGTTCCTGGCCACCCTGTCACACGAGCTGCGGAGTCCACTCAACGCGATTGTCGGATGGGCCGAGGTCGCGCGCCTGCGCGCCACATCCGAGGAAGTGCAGCATGCCTTGCGCGTCATCGTTCGCAACGCCCGCTTCCAGACGCAGCTCATCTCCGACCTGCTCGACGTCTCGGCAATCACGTTAGGCAAGCTCGAACTGGCGAAAGAGCCGATCAAACTTGGTGAGGTTATTGCGGCGTCCGTCGAATCGATGCATGGAATGGCGGAAGACGCCGGCGTCACGATCGACGTCGACGTGGAAAAGGACATCGGGCCGCTCGATGCCGATCCGGTGCGGCTGCAGCAGGTGTTCGTCAACCTGCTGGGCAACTCGATCAAGTTTTCGCCGAAGGGAAGCAGGGTCTGGATCTCGGCGCGACGTGATGGGCGGAGCGCGGTGGTGCGCGTCGTGGATCACGGGCGGGGCATCGATCCGGCGATCCTGCCGCGGCTCTTCGATCGCTTCTGGCAGGAAGACACCACGTCGCGTCGCACTCAGGGCGGGCTCGGACTCGGCCTCGCCATCGTACAGCATGTCGCCCAAATGCATGGTGGAACCGTGCACGCCGAGAGCGCGGGCGTGGGGGAGGGTGCCCAGTTCACCGTCACCCTACCGCTGATGGCGGCCACCGACACGCCCACACCGATGCGACCGCACGTCTCGTTCGGCGAATCGTCGGACCTGCATGGATTACGCGTGCTGATCGTCGATGACGACGAAGATGGGCGTCAGTGGGTGAAGCACCTGGTGGCGGAAGCGGGTGCCGAGGCGATGGATGTGTCGGATGTCGGTGAGGCGCTGGCCGCGGTCGAGGGCTTCCGCCCGCATGTACTCGTAAGCGACCTCGCGATGCCGATGCAGGATGGCTTTGATCTCCTCGGCTTGCTACGCACACGCGGACACTCGCCGGCGGTGCTGCCGGCTATCGCGCTGTCGGCATTCGCGGGTCCAGAGCACAAGCACCGGGCACTTGCGGCGTCTTACCAGGCGTTTTTCGCGAAGCCGCCGGAACCGCGGGAGCTCCTCACGGCCGTTGCATCACTGGGTTCCGCGCGGAGAGGACTGTTCACGAACACCTTGCCGCGTACCGCGGGGAAGTAGCGGCGCTCTTGAAGTAAGCCGTCAGGCGGAAAACGGCCACCTGAATCGCCAGCGTGACGCAACGTCATCGAGCCGTTGTATCAGGCTGAGCACTGATGCATCCGGCAACGCCGCAGCTCGAACCGCTGCCACCAGCGCCTGATCGCGGCTGTACAAGTCGTTGCCGAAGTGCAACACACCGTCGCGTACGTAACTGGTCATGTAGACGATATAGACCGGGATCTTCTGTTCGACCGCGACATGACGGTCGTCCTTCTCGCCTTCCATCAGTCGCTGAACGCTGTCGGCGGGCCAGCCGAGCACGTACTGCGCGAGTTCAGCCGGCTTTTCGACGCGAATACAGCCGTGACTGAAGGCGCGGACATCTTCCTCGAACAACTCGCCTTGCGGCGTATCGTGCAGATAAATGTCGAAACTGTTCGGGAACATGAACTTGACCAGACCGAGCGCATTTTGTGGACCGGGTTTCTGACGTACGCGCGGTCCTTCCTCTCCCCTCACCACTTCGTAGTTGTTCCGAGCCATATACGAGGGATCCGCCTCTGCCTTTGGCCAGATCTCGTTCTCGGCGATATTCTCGGTCACGTTCCAGTACGGCCGAAAAACGACCGTCTGCAACGAGTCGCTGAACACCGGGGTAGAACGGCCGTCGTATTCTGCGCCTACAATCACCTTCATGGTGAGCACCTCGGCGCCATTGTCGAAGGCCTGCAGCTGGAACGCCGGCACGTTCACCAGGATGTACCGCCCGCCTAACGATTGCGGCAGCCATCGGTATCGCTCCAGATTGCCCGCGATCTGCGCCGCACGGTACTCGGCCGGCACGTTCAGCGCATCAACGGTCTCGGCGCCGAGGATGCTGTCCACGACGATCCCGTGTCGGGCCTGGAATTGGGCAACCGCACCCGCCAGTACGTTGTCGTAGATCCGGCCCGCCGTAGTATCTCCCTTCGCCGTGCGTTCCCGGCTGTCGAGCAGCCCGCTGGCACGCAGTCGTTCGCGGAGCGCCGCGAGACGGGATGCGGGGGCATTGTCACCCGGTGACAGCGCCGGGCCCTTGTCCAGACGCTTCCAGCCGCCGGCTGCGACGAGGCGACGGTAACGATCGAGTTCAGTACGCAACGCGTTGTAGGCGTCGTGGCGCGGCCGCATGGAGTCCAGTGCCTGATCGAGGCGTGGTGCTCGCAGCATTCGAGCCATCGCGCTGTCCACCCGTTCTTCCCGCGGATCGATGTACCAGCTCTGAAAGACGCTTCGCGGATCGACGTGACCTACCAGCCGCTGTTCGGCAATTCCCGCGTACAGTGCGGTCATCAGCACGTCGGCGCGTGCAATTGCGCCGGCGGTGGGCGTCTGCCGCCCGCGGACAACGTCCAGGGCCTCAACCGTGGCAGCAAGTGGCAGCTCACCCGGATTCAGCGCCTCTTCGACCGAAGCCACGACCACGTTGCTCAATTGGCTCGCGCGCTGCCGGTCGAGGCCTTTCGCCGTCATCCAGTACGGATCGCCCTCGTTGCCGCGATAGAGGCCGCGAACGTGGCGCCATGTGTCTGCATCGATCGACGCTGGTGGCGAGGCACGAAGGAGTGAGTCGATGGCGGTACGGATGTCCGCGATCGGAACTCCTCGTACCGCCTGATCACGTGGCGGTGTCCGCTGAGTCGCGCCGGAATCATTCCTGGAATCGGAAATCGTCGAACGGGCCTCGCAAGCGAGCAGAACCGCGCAAAGCAACGCGATAAACGTGCCCGATCGTCGGCCTAAAAGGAGCAGCTTCATGCGTTCTGATAGGTGCTTTTACAGCACATGGTTCCTCGTCGGCGCCGCTCAGTCTGCTCGCCCCCCGGGGCGAGTGGCGATTACGACGTTCGTTAATTCTCGCAGACCGAAAGCGAGTTGGTCCGAGGGTGGATTTGCATCGACCGGGCCCGTCTATTTGAAGTTCCGTCGGCAGACCTTTGTTCAGGAGATAGGCATGCGGGGCTGGGCGCAATCGATCCTAACGAGCCTGCTGGTCGTTCTGTCGGCATGTGGTAGCGAATCGATACGATATCCGCTGGTCCTCCACGGCGGGCGAGTGATGGATCCGGCGACGGGACTCGACAGCATCCGTGATGTGGCCATCCAGGATGGCAAGATCGTCGCGATCTCGAGCGAACCATTGTCGGGCGACACCGTGATCGATGTCAGCGGCAAGGTCGTCGCGCCTGGATTCATCGACCTGCACGCGCACGGCCAGACGACGAGCGACATGCAGATCCAGGCGCGGGACGGCGTCACGACTGCACTCGAGCTGGAAATCGGCGTCTATCCCGTCGCGTCCTGGTACGCCTCGCTGGAAGGACAAGCGCCGGTCAACTTTGGCGCTACGGTGAGCCACGTCAGCTCACGCTTTCACGTCTTTCACGGGCTCGATGTCGGACACTGGCCCACCAGCGGGGCCGCCAAAGTCGCGGCACTCGGCGCTTTGCCTGACGGCGCCAACAAGCGAGCCTCGCCGGCTCAGGTCGACTCGATCGCCGCCTTGTTGCGGATGGGGCTCGATGAGGGCGCGTTAGGCATCGGGTTCGGCATCAACTACACGCCGGCGGCAACACCGGAAGAAATCGCGGCGATGTTCCGCGTGGCCAAGGCCGCCGGCGCCACGGCGTTCGTACACACGCGCGCGTTCGGCATTGCGGCGATTCGTGAGGCCATCGCCACCGCGAAGGAGACCGGCGCGTCGCTGCACATCGTGCATATCGGGAGCAGTGCCCTCAACGACATGAATGAAGTGCTGCCCTTGATCGACTCGAGTCGCGCGGCCGGCATGGACCTGACCACCGAGGTG
>DASRPK010000185.1:0-2442 GCA_035646395.1 Gemmatimonadaceae bacterium
CTGGCCGGTGGTGCCTTCGACGATGTGCTGGCCGTCGAGCAATTCCTGGACGATCAGGCCGACGGCGCCGCGCCGCAGCTTCATGCGGCGCGCGAGGTCGGCGCGCGAGATGGGCTGATGGCTGCCGATCAGGGTGAGGGCAATCTGCCGGTTGATGCGGCGCGAGGTGCCGCGGGTCGCGACGTGGAACCGGTTGGGGTCAATCCGCCGCATTTGCATCACATTGGGGCAAATAGCCCGGCCTGCTCCGTCGCCGTTTCGGTGCGACCTGACCGCGGTCGACTCCAAAAGGCCCTATATTGTCTTAACGCGGGACAAAAGATATGCGGGAGGCCGCGGTCGTGTCAACTGTTCCTTCGGCTCGTCGCTCAGGACAGGCGGACGCAGGTTGCTGAAAAGGTCGCAATGTGAAGCGTGAAGTCAAAGGTCAGAAGTCAGATGCGAAGAAATGGCTGTCGTTCCTTCGTGTTCTGACTTCACACTTCACGCTTCTGACTTCAGGCTGCGTTTTGTCGCGGTAGGGACGTCGGTTGCCCGACGCCCCCCGCACAGATCCGTACGTGCAGGATTGCTGCATACGGCTCCTACCTTGGATGCATGGCGTCAAATCGCAGGTTCGGGTGAGGGTGCAGAATCCGAGCGCTCGGGATGTGCACGTCCACCAATCGGAGGAACCGCGCCCAGGTCAACCGCCGCCGCTGGCTCCGACGCCGAAGCGCGCGGTACCAGCGCCAGAGTACTTGGGTCCGAAAGCTGTTCAGACTATCCATGTTGCCCGGGACCGCGTAGTAGTTGAAGTGGCCACGAATGACGGCCTTCAGCCACTGCCCCGTGACCGTCACTGGTTCGTGCCAGCGGCGGCGCAGCGACTCCTTAATTTCCCGCAGTTTCGCGGAGAGCCGCGCACGGATGGTCTTGCGCTTGACGATGAAGCGGCCGGTCTTCCTGGTCGTACCACACATGTGGGTGAACCCAAGAAAGTTGAACGTGTCCGGTTTTCCCTCGCCTCGCGCCTTTCGGTTCGCCGGTGCCGACCGCCCGAACTCAATCAGGCGAGTCTTGTCCGGATGAAGTGCCAAGCCGAATTGAGAGAGGCGCGTCTGCCAGTCACGCAGAAACTGCTCCGCCTCTGCTCGGTGCTCGAATCCCACCACGATGTCGTCCGCGTACCGGACGAGCATCAGGTCGCCACTGGCCATGTGTGTGCGCCAGTGCTGCGCCCAGCGGTCGAAGACATAGTGCAGGTACACGTTCGCCAAGAGCGGCGAGATGACCGCTCCTTGTGGCGTGCCTACTTCCGTCTTCCTCCACTCGCCGGCGTCCGAAACACCCGCCCTCAGCCATTTGCCAATGAGGCGCAGGAGTCGTCGGTCAGCGAGACGATGCTCGAGAAACTTCAGCATCCATCCGTGGTCAATCGAATCGAAGAACCCTCGGATATCCGCGTCGAGCACCCAGTTCACGCGCTTACGCATCAACCCCACCCAGAGCGCATCCAATGCGCGGTGCGGGCTGCGCCCCGGCCGAAATCCGTACGAGAATCCCAGGAAGTCCTCTTCGTAGATTTCATTGAGGACTGTGCCGACCGCATGCTGGACCACTTTGTCGTCCATCGCGGCGAGGCCCAGCGGACGTTGCCGCCCATCGGGCTTCTGGAGATACGCTCGCTTGGAGGGTTGCGCGCGATACGTGCCTCGATGCACGTGCTGGTGGAGTACCACCAGCCGCCGGTCGAGGTCGGTTTCGTACTCCTGCCACGTGACTCCGTCGAGGCCCGGGGCCGCCTGCCGCCTGAGCGCGAAGAAGCTGTCCCGCAACTGACCGACGGTGACGTGGTGCAGGAGCGCGGTGAACCGTGTCCGCTTCTCCCGTCGTGCGACTTCACGCACACCGGGCAGTCCGCGCGACTCACTGGTCCGGCACTGTGTCCGGGGCGAGGTCGTCTGCTCGGTGTTTTCCTTGGTCGGTCGCCTTCCCTCCACACCCTCTGCCGAGACTCGTCTCTCGTCATTCGGGCGTTTCGTTGGTACTACGCGGCCGTCCGACTCCCCATCAACGTGCGTGCCGGGCTTGCCGCTCATGGCGTTCTCCGGCCGGTCCGCCACCCGCGGGGCAGCGGACATCGATGGGGTCTCCCGGTTCTCGCGCGTGGAGTTTCCAAGCCTGCCAGGGGCCTCAGACTGCGCGGAGTCTCACGAACGCTCGCGTTAGCGCCTTCGTGAGTGTGGCCTTCCGCTTTGCTGAACAGCGTCGGCACTCCGGTCGCGATTATTTCGCAGCTCAATACCCTGCCGGCCTGTGCCCCTGTCAACGCTTCGATGGCGCCCTTGCGGGCCACCACGCATGACTCGGGGTCAGGGTGGAACGCTATTCCTTCCCTGTGAGGCTCTTGCATCCTCGACTCCACGCCGGTTTATCCCGGCGCACTCAGCAGCCTGCTAA
>DASRPK010000186.1:0-8929 GCA_035646395.1 Gemmatimonadaceae bacterium
CGTTCGGCGCGGCCCGACGGTTCGGCCGTGGCCTGGGCAAGCTCGCGCATACACCGTTTGGCGTGCGCCGGAAGGTAGTTGAGCGCCAGATTGCGGCAGCGTTCCCGGAACAGGACGCCACCAACGTCGATGCCCTGTCGCGAGAGGCGTTTGGTCATTTCGGCGAAGTCATCATCGAAACAGCGCTGCTGCCGAAACTTGGTCGCCAGGGAATACTCGACTTGTTCGAGGGGAGTGAAGGATTCGAGGGGATCCTCGATGCGCACGCCGCGGGGAAGGGCATCATCCTCATCACGGGACACTTCGGTAACTGGGAGCTCGCCGGCGCGTATGTCGCTGCGCGTGGAGTTCCCATCGAAGTCATCGTCCGCCGCATGAACAACCCCTTGTTCGATACGTACGTCACGAAGACGAGGGAAGGCGCGGGGATGATCGTCGTGTACGACCATGAAGCCGTCAGGCGCACGCCGCGGGCGTTTCGCTCCGGACATGCCGTAGCCTTTGTCGCCGACCAGGGCGTACTCGGCCTCGCCTCCACGTTCGTACCATTTTTCGGCCGTCCGGCGAAGACGCCGCGTGGGCCGGCGGTGTTTGCGATGCGCTTTCGGCTGCCCACGTTTTTTGTGGCCGCGGTGCAGGAGAAGAGCGGGAAGTATCGCTGCGTGGTCACGCCGGTCGACATCCCCGACACCGGTGATCGCGAAGTGGACGTCGACACCGTGGTCGCCCGGTATACCTCCATCCTCGAGTCGTGGGTGAGGCGATATCCCGGCCAGTATTTCTGGCACCATCGGCGGTGGAAGCGGCAGCCGCCGGATACGCCACTAGAACTCCGGGACCCTGTCGTTATGCATCAAGCAGGCCAGAGGCCAGAGGTCAGAGGCCAGGGAACGACCGTTACGGGGCGTCGATGATCAATCTGGAAGAACTCCGGCGGGCCGAGTTTCCGTGGACGGGGGCAGGAAAGATCTCCTATCTCAATCACGCCGGCACAGGGCCACTGCCGGCGCGAACCGTACGGGCGCTGAGCGAGTGGGATCATGTCCGTTCGGAGCCGTGGCGGAACACGGCGAAGGAGCAGTTCGGCGTGCTGGCGCGTTCGCGTGAGTTGTGCGCACGTATCATCGGCGCCTCGCCTGACGAGATCGCGATGACGGTGAACACGGGCTACGGCATCAACCTCGCCGCCTCGTCGATTGCGTTGAAACCGGGCGACGTCATCGTCACCCCCGATCGCGAGTTCCCCGCCAACGTCTATCCCTGGATGGCACTCGCCGCGCGCCAGGGACTGACGTACCGCCGCGTTCCGCACGTCAACGGATTGGCGGACGAAGACGCATTGATCACGGCCCTCGACGAGCCTAACGTCAAAGTGCTCTCGGTGTCGTGGGTGTCGTTCGAAACAGGGCTGAAGCTGGACCTGGCGCGGCTTGGCGCTGCCTGTCGCGCCCGCGGCATCACCTTTGTTGTCGATGCCATCCAGGGGATAGGGGCTGCGTCGATAGACGTGCGCGCCTGCCACATCGACTTTCTGGCGTGCGGCGGCCAGAAGTGGTTGCTCTCGCCGTGGGGAACGGGATTCCTCTATGTGCGCCGCGAATTGATCGAAGGGATTATCCCGCAGCCGGTGAGCTGGATGGCGGTGAAGAACTCGGAAGACTTCACACAGCTGTGCAACTACGAGCTCAACCTGTTCGACAGCGCGCGCCGGTTCGAGATGATCACCCTCCCGTACCAGGAATTCGCCGGACTGAATGCGTCACTGGAGCTGTTCGAGTCCGTCGGTTGGGACCGGGTGTACGCGCTGGTTAACGAACGCGCGACGCAGGTCGTGGAATGGGCGGAGCGCCGTCGTGACGTGACGCTCGTGACGCCAGCGGATCCGGCCCGTCGGGCCGGCGTGATCGCTGTGCGGCCGGCCAATCCCGTTGAGGCGTCGGCGCGCTTGCACGCGAATGGTGTGCCGCACGCCTTACGCGAGGGAATGCTCCGGCTCGCCCCGCATTTTTACATCACGGCAGGTGAAGTTGACCGTGCGTTGGGAGTCCTCAGCTGAGCAGAAGCGGTCAGCGCACGCCGAGCCGCAGTTGCACTCCGACCCGTTCAGCCAGCGCGATGAAGCGCGGTGCATTGCGTACGTCATCAAAGATGTGGCTGAAGAATGGCCACCAGGATGTGACCGGTTCGTTGCGAGCGTAGCCTCGCTCCAGGGCGTCAAGGGCGCGGCCGGTGTCGCTGATCGAAAGCGCTGCGACCATGAGGCTTACGTTATCGTTCCATCGCGACACGTTCCGGGCCTCGATCTGACGGATAAGCGCGCGTGCGGAATCCGGCTGGCCGGTCTTGCCAAGGACATAGGCGAATGCACCCTGGTTCATGACGTTTCGCATTGGTGGCGAATTGCGCACGACCCTGATGGCATCATCTCTACGTCCATCGTCAATTGCCGTAAGTGCGACCGCATTCTGAACTACGGCTGACGAGGAATCGAGTTCCCACGCTCGCTGCGACTCGGCGCGTGAGCGCTCGCGCTGGCCGCCGTACAGCAGCGCGTAGCCAAGCCAGGTGGCAAACGTCGCCTGGTACGGCTCGAGACTCTTGGCACGTTCATACGCCGCGATAGCCTCGTCGATCCGCCCCACGTACATCAGGCAGCGACCGAGCTGGAAGTGTGCGGCGGCGTTGTCAGGCTCGGTCGCAATCGCTGCACGCAATTCCCGCTCGGCCACGGCGAACCGTCCAACCGAGGCGTACATGATCCCGAGCCCGACGTGTGCATCGGCAAGGGTACTGTCGATCTGGAGTGCTCGCGTGGCGTAGTCAATCACGCGCTGTTGCTCCAACGGCTTCTCACCGAAGTAGGTCAGGAGTGCGAGAGCGTTCGCCAACCCCGCATACGCACGGCCAAAACGATCGTCGAGCGCTATCGCAGCCTCGAATGACCGAACCGCGCCTTCCAGCCCGGGCCGTCGCCGGTTCAGGAAGTAATGGCCCTTCAGGTACAGGTCGTAGGCCTCGTGATTGCTGGTGCCGCGACGGTCGCCGACGGTCACGAGGGAGTCGGTGCCTGAAGCCGCACCCAGTCGTTGCGCGAGTGCGCCCGTGATGGCCGCCGTCAGGCTGTCCTGCAGCGCGAGCACGTCATCAGCGGCTCGCGTGTAGCTGTCGGACCAGATTTCGACGGCATCGGCCGACCCGGTGAGTTGCGCCGATACACGGACCTGCTGCCCCGAGCGCCGCACGCTGCCTAACAACAGATATCGCACGCCTAACTCGGCGCCGACCCTTCGCACGTCGATGTTGCGACTCCCCTTGTAGCGATAGGCCGCTGACCGCGCGGCGACCCGGAGTCCTGTAACGCGCCCCAGAGCCGTCGCCAGTTCGTCCGTCATACCGTCCGCGAAGTATTCCTGAGCCGTGTCGCCGCCGATATTCTCGAACGGCAGCACCGCGACCGACGGCGGCAAGTCGGCCAGCACGGGAGCATTCGTCTCCTTCCTGAAGACCTGCGGCAACGCCACCGCTGCGGCGAGCGCTCCAGCAGCTACCACCACCGCAACGATGCGGCGGGACGGCCGCGGCGCAGTCTGCACCGGACCTGAGGGCGTCATGACGCCTTCCAGCCCAGCCAGCAGTTCCGACGCGGTCTGCGGCCTGCGATCCGGGTCCTTGCTGAGCGAGGACATGATGAGCGAAGCGACCGCAGGAGGAACGGCCGTCGCGTGGTCGTGGATCGGTGGCGGTGGCTCGGTCAGGTGCGCCGCCAGCATCGACTGGCGCGACGTGCGCTCGGCAAACGGGTGCCGGTTCGCCACCAGCTCCCAGGCAACCACACCCCAGGCGTAGATGTCGGCCCGGTGATCCACCTGGTCGCCGGCCACCTGCTCGGGCGCCATGTATCCCGGCGTGCCTAACGAAGACCCCGGGCTGGTGATCGTGTAGTCGCCGCTCACGACGGCTCGCGCCACGTCCATGGCTTTTGCGATGCCGAAATCCGACACCACAGCCGTTCCGCCCGAGAGCAGGATGTTGTCCGGCTTGATGTCGCGATGGACGATCCCGGCGGTGTGCGCATACGCCAACGCGCGTGCGACGTCCTTGAGGATTGAAATCGCTTCAGTAAGCGGAATAGGCACACCACTCGCGATCCGTGCCCGCAACGACTTGCCGTCCACCAACGGCATGGTGTAATACGAAAGCCCTCCCGCTTCGCCGGCCGAGAGCAGCGGGACGATGTTCGCCTGCTGCAACTGCGCCGCGAGCCGGACCTCACGGGCGAACCGGTCGGTCGAAAGCTCGGCCACGAGCTCCGGCTGCAGGACCTTGATCGCAACGTGCCGGTTCAGCGACGTCTCGACGGCGGCGAAAACCGTCGCCATCCCTCCGACACCGATCTCGCGCTCGACACGATACGAGGCGCCGAGCGCTGCCTGCAGCTGGTTCTGGAGATCCGACGGCATCGGCTACAAGTAGCGCGCGCGCGAGCGGATCACGCCAGTTCCACCAACGCGATTTCCCTCGAACCTTTACGGATCAGGTAGTACGCACCCCCAATCGCCTCGGTGGCGCTGACGGTCTGTTCCTCTGCACCGAGCCGGCGACCGTTGACGCTGACCGCTCCCTGCTGGAGCTGGCGACGCGCGTCTCCCCTGGATTTCACGAGCCCGGTTTCGACGAGCATGTCGAGTATGGATGCGTTGCCATCGACCGCACCCGCTTCACGCACCGCGGACAACCGCTTGAACGGAATTTCGTCGCGAAGGGCCTGGAGCGCGGCCGGTCCCAGCGACCGTGGGTCAGCCTTCCGGTCGAAGAGCAGGCGCGAAACGTCTCGAGCGATCTTCGCCGCCTCATCACCGTGGACGCGCGCCGTGACGTCGTACGCGAGCTTCGATTGTGCCGCACGACTCTCGGGCCGTTCGGATGTCGCGCGATCCAGCGCCTCGATTTCATCACGTTCGAGCAAGGTGAAGAACCTGAGATATCTCGAGGCATCGCGGTCATCGGCGTTGATCCAGAACTGATAGAAGCGAAAGGGCGAGGTCCGCGCCGGATCGAGCCAGACGTTCCCAGCCTCCGACTTGCCGAACTTCGTTCCATCAGACTTCGTCACGAGTGGCATGGTCACGCCATGCACCGACGTTCCGGTCGTCCGCCTCACGAGTTCACACCCTGCGGTGATGTTGCCATACTGGTCGCTGCCGCCGATCTGCAACATCACGCCGTGACGACGCTGCAATTCGAGGAAGTCGTATGCCTGGAGGAGCATGTACGCGAATTCAGTGAACGAGATGCCTTCGTCGAGGCGCGTCTTCACCGATTCCTTCGCCAGCATGTAGTTGATGCTGAAGTGCTTCCCCACGTCGCGCAGAAAGTCCAACGCTCCAAGCGGTACGAGCCATTCCGTATTGTTGCGCATGGACGCCGCACTGGTCCCCGAAAAATCCAGGAAGCGCTCCAGCTGCTTTCGAATCCCCTCGGCGTTGGCTTCGATCACCACCATGTCCGCCAGGGGTCGTTCCGACGAGCGCCCACTTGGGTCGCCGATCAGTCCCGTTCCGCCGCCCACCAGCGCCACCGGCCGGTGACCGGCACGCTGAAGGTGAACCAGTCCCATGATGGGAACAAGGCTCCCGACGTGCAGGCTGTCGGACGTCGGATCAAACCCGCAGTAGCCCGATAGCTGACCGGCGCGCAGCGCCTCTCCGGCGCCTTCGGTCTGCTGGCTGAGCAGTCCTCTCCAAGCGAGCTCGTCAAGAAACGATATGGAAGCCATGACCAAAACTAGGAGTAAAACGTCCGGTTAACGAGTCGCGCCCTACCGGTGTACAACCCGCTCAGTCTCCCCTCAAACAATTCACTCGCTAGGTTCTGTTGAACCCTGTCTGAGCCGATGACCGAGAAGCCGGAAAAGCCCACCGAGAAGATCCAGAAGATGGCAAAGCGCGTCTCCGGGCGCGTCGCTGCCGTCGCAAAAGAGAATCCCAGCGCAACACGATGGTTTGGATACACAACCACCGCCGTTTTTGCGTTCGGTCTGGGATTCAGTCTGGCGATGTGGAATCTCATCTGTCGTGGCACCAGATGTCCTTCGATCGAACAGCTCGATCGGTATCAACCGCGACAGACGTCCCGGCTCTATGCCGTCGACGGCCGGTTCGTCGCGGAGCTGGGGCTCGAACGCCGCACGCTCGTGGGACTGGAAGAGATTCCAAAGGTGGTGCAGGAGGCCTTCGTCACAACCGAGGACAAGCGCTTCTACCGGCATGGTGGAATCGACTTCCTGCGCATCCCCAGCGCGGCCTGGGCTGACATCAAGGCTCGCGCGTTCGTCGAAGGGTTTTCGACGATCACGATGCAGCTGGCGCGTAACGTGTTCCCCAACAAGCTGACGCGCGAAAAGTCGCCGATCCGGAAACTGAAGGAGATCAAGGTCGCCCGCCGGATCGAGAGCAGATATTCGAAGGACAAGATTCTCGAGCTGTACCTGAACCAGATCAACCTTGGCTCTGGCGCGCACGGCGTGGAGACCGCCTCCCAGCGCTACTTCGGAAAGCCAGTCCGGTACTTGAACGTCTCCGAGGCCGCGATGCTGGCGGCGATACCAAAGGCGCCCACGCGTTACAATCCGCGGCGCTTTCCGGCACGCGCGGTGCAGCGGCGGAATACCATCATCGAGTTGATGCGCCGTGAAGGTGTCATCGACGATCAGCAGGCGAGTCTGGCAAAGGCGTATCCGCTCGCGCTGGCGCGTCGGGTGGAGTCCGGCGAAATCGCGCCATACTTCGCGGAATGGGTCCGCCAGACGTTGCACGAACGGTTCGGCGACCGGCTGTATGAGCAGGGACTCAAGGTCTATACGTCGCTGGATCTGGACATGCAGGCCGCGGCCGAGCGCGCAGTTGAACAGCAACTGCGTGTGATCGAGGGCGGCGGGTTCGGAAACTTCCGGCACCTGACGTACGAGCAGTACGTGGCGCGTGGCGATCGCGACCAGGGCAGCGGCGCCGAATCCCCGTACCTGCAGACCGCGTTTGTGGCGCTCGATCCGAGAGACGGCAGCGTTCGCGCCATGGTGGGCGGTCGCGACTTCTACGATTCGCAGTTCAACCGCGCGACGCAGGCGATGCGGCAACCGGGTTCGACGTTCAAGCCCATCGTGTACTCCACGGCGGTGCAGCAGGGATTCTGGCCGTCGTCGATTGTGGACGATTCGCCAATCAGCCTGCCGCAGCTCGATGGCACCGAGTGGACCCCCGAGAACTACGACTTGAAGTTCATGGGACCGATGACCATTCGGCAGGCGTTGTACGATTCCCGCAACTTGCCCGCGATTCGCGTCGGCATGCAGGTCGGCGAGAACAATGTCGTGGAGATGGCCCGGCGTTTTGGGCTGACGACGCCGATTCCGCCTTATCCCTCGATTCACATCGGGTCCGCCGAGGTCTATCCGTTGGAGTTGATCGCGGCATATACGACGTTCGCGAACCTCGGGACACGTACCAGACCTAACGCGATCCTCCGTGTCGAAGACTCGGAAGGCAACGTGCTCTGGCAGACGAAGGCGGATTCCGCCCCGGTACTGTCCACGGCCGAAGCCATGGTCATGGTCGACATGCTGAAGGACGTGGTCCTGCGCGGCTCGGCAGTGGGCCGCGTCTGGAACGCGGGATTCCGCGTGCCCTCGGCGGGTAAGACCGGGACGACGAACGACGGCGCCGACGTCTGGTTCGTTGGCTTCACGGCGAACCTCGTCGCCGGTGTCTGGATCGGCTTCGACAAGCCGAAGAAGATCATGTCGGACGCGCAGGGCGGACGCCTCGCCGCGCCGGCGTACACGAACTTCATGATCGAGGTGTACCGCCGGCGACCCGAGCCACCGGATTGGCCACGTCCCGTCATGCCGTTCAGCGTCGACACGGCCATGGGATACCTGTCACCCGGCAACGCCGCGGCGTGGATGAATCGGAACCCGAGACCTCCCAGGCTCCGATAATTCTGCCTCAGGGTTGAAGGTTGAGGTTCGAGGGTCGAGAGTAGGTTGCAGTTTGAGTCCTTGGACTCACCCTTCAACCGAGTCTCGACCTCGACCCCTGATGAAGATCTACACCGCGCGATGGGTCCTTCCGATAACCTCCCCATCGTTGGAGAACGGTGCGGTCGCCGTCGATCGCGGGAGGATCACGTACGTCGGCCCGATTGCCGAGGCTCCGCAGGGCGAGAGGCACGACCTCGGCGAATGTGCGCTGATGCCGGGACTGGTCAACGTGCATTCCCACCTCGAGCTCACCGCGATGCGCGGTTGGCTGGAGGACCTCCCGTTCCGGAAGTGGGTCATCCGCCTGACGAAAGCGAGGCAGGAGATTCTCGATCCCGCCCGATTGCTGGTGTCGGCGCGCGCAGGGATCGCCGAGGGTCTGCTCTCCGGCATAACGACGTACGCCGATACCTGCGGGTCGGGGGTGGTGCATCAGGCCCTGCGCGAAATGGGTGCGCGTGGGCTCATGTACCTCGAGGTGTTCGGTCCACAGCCGGCGCAGGCCACGGACTCACTGCAAGCGTTAGGCACACGGGTCGCATCGCTCAGGCCCGCGGATACCGCGCTTGTGCACACCGGTATCTCGCCGCACGCGCCGTATTCGGTGAGTGACGCGCTGTTCAGTGGCGCCGCGACCATGGCGATCAACGAAAATCTGCCGATCGCCATTCACGCGGCGGAAAGCGAAGCCGAACACCGGCTGGTGACGGAAGCGCAGGGCGATTTCGCAGACGCCCTGCGCACCCGTAACATCGAGGTCGTTCCCCGGGGGCAGTCCACCATCGAACTGCTCGATCGGCTGGGCGTGCTCGAGTCACGGCCGCTACTGATCCACTGCGTGCGCGCCACTCCTGATGACATTCGGCGTATCGCCGACAACCAGTGCGCGAT
>DASRPK010000187.1:0-11510 GCA_035646395.1 Gemmatimonadaceae bacterium
ATTTTTACTCCGCACATGGATACGGGCGACTTCGTCATCGTCGTCAACGCGTCCAAGGTGGTCGTCACCGGCCGCAAGGCGGAGCAGAAGCAGTACTTCAATCACACCGGCTACATGGGTCACGAGCGGTACACCCCATTCGCGACCATGCTCGCCAGGCATCCTGAGCGCGTCATCGAAAAGGCCGTGTACGGGATGCTGCCCAAGACCACGCTGGCGCGCGAGTCGCTGCGCCGGAAGCTCCGCGTGTATGCGGGCGCCGAACATCCGCACGCCGCGCAGCAGCCGGCCGCATTGACCATCAGCACAAAGAGCGAATAGCATGGCCGACAATGGACAGATCCACGCCATCGGGCGCCGCAAGGAAGCGGTTTGCCGCATCTACTTGCGACCCGGGTCGGGGAAGTGGGACATCAACGGTCGCACGTTAGGCGACTATTTCCCGCGGCCGGCCCTTGTGTCCGCGATCCAGCAGCCGTTCACGGCGACGGACATGCTCGGCCGCTGGGACGTCAAGGCGCACCTCGAGGGTGGCGGTCAGGCCGGACAGGCTGGCGCACTCCGCCTCGCGGCGGCTCGCGCCATCGTGAAGATGGACGAGACGCATCGGCGCAAGCTGCGCGACCTCGGCCTCCTCACGCGCGACGCTCGTTCCGTCGAGCGGAAAAAGCCGGGTCGTCCGAAGGCACGTAAGCGGTTCCAGTTCTCCAAGCGGTAAACAACAAATTGCAGATTGCAGATTTTCACTTTGCAATGTGCAATCACTCACGTCTTCCGAGCCTCTGAGGGTGCCGGCACTCGCCGGTCGAAAGAGGCGCTGACGAAGGCGGAAGCCCTAACCCACAAACGACTCACCACCTAATGCAGCCAACTCTCGAACAGCTCCTTGAAGCCGGTGTGCACTTCGGCCACCAGACCCGCCGGTGGAACCCGAAGATGCGTCGGTTCATTTTCGCCGAACGCAACGGCATTCACATCATTGACCTGCAGAAAACTCTGCGGCAGATCGAGCTTGCCCAGAAGCTCGTCCGCGAGACGATTCTGCGGGGCGATAACATCCTCTTCGTCTGCACCAAGCGGCAGCTTGCCGCGATCGTGCGCGGCGAGGCCGAGCGCAGCAACTCGCTCTTCGTTACTGAGCGGTGGCTGGGCGGACTGCTGACCAACTACCAGACCATCAAGAAGCAGATCCGGAAGCTCAAGGACCTGGAAGCAGGTTCAGAAGCCGGCGGTGAATTCGAGAACTACACCAAGAAGGAGCAGCTGCTACTCACGCGTCAGCGCGACAAGCTTTCCAAGTATCTGGAGGGCATCAAGAACATGGGTCGTCCGCCCGGACTCATGGTCGTGATTGATTCCCGCAAGGAACGCATCGCGGTCGCGGAAGCCAACAAGCTCGGCATTCCGATCGTCGCAATCGTCGACACGAATGCCGATCCGGACCTCATCACGGTCCCGATTGCCGGGAACGACGATGCGATCCGGTCCGTCGAGTTGATCACGCGCTTCCTGGCTGAAGCGATCGCGGAAGCGCGACGTGAGGCGCCGGCGCGCGCGGTCGAGGAAGAAGCGGAAGAGAGCACCTACAGCTCCGATCGTGGTCTCGAGCCGGCCGCGGCCGGTGGAGAGGAAGAACGGAAGCGCCGTCGTCGGCCACGTCGCCGTCGTGCCAAGCCGGAAGCCATCGCCGCGCGCCGGAAGCCAGGCGCTGAAGGCGAAGCGGAAGGCGGCGAAGTCGTTGAAGGCGGTGAGGCGGTGGAAGCCGCAGAGGACGGAGCCGAATAGTTTTCAGGCGCCACGGATTCCGGCCGCACCGTTCGGTCGGACATGATCGAAAGATCATGAGGCATCGGTGAAGGATACCGAAGCGCCGTCGGCCAACAGCCGACGGCGTCGTTTTACAGCAGCAATCACACCAGCAATTGGCACCAGCACGCAGCATCAGCAGCAGCAATCAGCAATCAGAACGCAGCTCTTCAGAGGTTTCCAAAATGACAATGACCGACTACAAGCCCAGCGCTAAGGACGTCCAGGAGCTCCGCCAGCGCACCGGAGCCGGCATGATGGATTGCCGGAATGCCCTCACCGCCGCCAACGGTGACATGAACCTGGCTATCGAGAACCTGCGGAAGTCGGGGATCGCCAAAGCGGAAAAGCGCGCGGGCCGCGTCGCTTCCGAGGGTCGCATCGTCGTCCAGATGGCGCCTGACGCGAAGTCCGGCGCGATGCTCGAGCTCAATTCCGAGACCGACTTCGTGTCGCGGAACGACGAATTCGCGGCGGTCGCCGAGGCCCTCGGCAAGGCGCTGTTCGCCGACACCTCATTCGATGGCAGCGTTCCCGATGCCACCGGCGGAGCGTTCCTGTCGACGGCGTTCGAGGGGAAGACGATCCAGGACAAGGTCACCGAGACGTCGGCCAAGACGGGCGAAAACGTCGTCCTGCGCCGCTACGCGCGCCTGACGACCGATGGCACGTTAGGCACCTACATCCACCACAACGGCCGCGTGGCCGCCATGGTCGAGGTGGAGGGGCCCGCCGGCGCGCCCGCGCAGGAGCTGGCACGCACGATCGCTGAGCATGTAGCCGCCGGCGTGCCGCGCGTGCCGGAGGCGGTGCGCCGTGAGGACGTCTCGACCGAGCTGGTGGAGCGTGAGCGCCGCATCTTCAGCGAGAAAGCGATCGCCGAGGGGAAGCCTGCCGCTATCCTCGAGAAGGTGGTCGAGGGGCAGATCCGCAAGTTCTTCGCCGAAGTGACGCTGCTCGAGCAGCCGTGGGTTCGCGATGAATCGAAGACCATTCAGCAACTGGTCGACGAGGCGTCCAAGGCCGCCGGCGCTTCACTCAGCGTCAAGCGGTTTGTCCGATACCGCATGGGCGAGTGATTGCTACGTGCTGATTGCTACTTGCTGGGGCTGATCCTGCGTGCTTGGGCTGGAGCCGATTCCACCAGCGCCAGCACGCTGCATAGACCCCAGCAAGTAGCAATCAGCAATCAGCCGCACGTCACAACTATCAATACCCAACCTGATGCCCGATAACGGTCAACCTGTCTTCCGGCGGATCCTGCTCAAGCTCTCCGGCGAGGCCCTCGCCGGAGAGAAGGGCACCGGTTTCGACTTCGACCGCGTTGGCCAGTTCTGTGACGAGGTTCGTGCTGTCGTCAACATGGGCGTCGGCGTTGGGATGGTGATCGGCGGTGGCAACATCGTGCGCGGACGGCAGCTCGCCGAGATGGGTATGGATCGTGTCGCCGCCGATTACATGGGCATGCTCGGCACGGTCATCAATGCGCTCGCGCTCCAGGACGTCATGGAGCGACGGGGCCTGGACACTCGTGTCATGACAGCGATCCGGATGGAAGAGCTGGCCGAGCCCTATATCAGGCGGCGCGCACTTCGCCATTTCGAGAAGGGCCGCATCGTGATTTTTGCCGGCGGCACGGGCAATCCGTACTTTTCGACCGACACCGCCGCGGCATTGCGGGCCATCCAGATGAAGGCCGACGTCATCATCAAGGCGACCAGTGTCGACGGCGTCTACTCGGCGGACCCGAAGAAGAATCCGAACGCGACCTTCTACGAACGGATCAGCTATCGCGACGTCATGCTCGAGGAACTGGGCGTGATGGACCAGACCGCGGTGACGCTTTGTAAGGAAAACAACCTGCCGTTGATCGTTCTGAACATTCACCGCCCAGGCGCCGTCGCCATGGCGGTCCGCGGGGAGAAGGTGGGAACGCGGGTCGGGATGGAGAAATAGCAGACGCGCTGCAACCCTTACTTGGCAAACAAGTCCCCCCAATATCCGCCATGAGCACTATCCAGCAGATCATGAAGGACGCGCGTGCGCACATGGACAAGGCGATCGAGTCCGTGAAGCACGAGTTCGCGTCTGTGCGCTCGAGCAAGGCCACGACCAACATGCTCGACACCGTACGCGTGGAGGTGTACGGCTCGATGATGATGCTGAACCAGGTCGCGAGCCTCGCCGCGCCTGAACCACGCCTGCTCACGGTCACGCCGTTCGACAAGTCGCAGATCAAGGTGATCGAGAAGGCGATCCGTGAGGCCGAGCTCGGGCTCGACCCGGTTACGCAGGGCGCAATGATCCGCGTTCCGCTGCCGCAGATGAACGAAGAGCGGCGCCGCGACCTCGTGAAAATCGTGCACAAGTTCGCCGAGGAAGGTCGCATCGGAATCCGTCACTGGCGCACCGAGGCTCGCGCTGGTCTCAAGAAACTCGATGGCGTCTCCGAGGACGATGTGAAGCACGCCGAAAAGGACCTGCAGAAGGTCCATGACGAGTACATCGGCAAGATCGACGCGCTCATGAAGGCGAAAGAGCACGAGATCATGGAAGTGTGACGGGAGCGCGCCAGATGCGCACCGCCGAGGATCTGCTGAACGGAATTCGCAACGGAAGCGACATGCCCCGGCATGTCGCGATTATCATGGACGGGAACGGGCGATGGGCACGCGAGCGCCACATGCCGCGTGTGTTCGGACACCGCTCCGGCATGACCGCCGTCCGTGAAGTCATCGAGGGTTCGGTTGAAGCCGGCGTCGAGTACCTGTCGCTGTTCGCTTTCTCGCGCGAGAACTGGGAACGGCCGGCGAGCGAGGTCGAGGCCCTCATGGACCTCCTCGTCGAGTACGTCGCGCGCGAAGCGAACGAGCTCGTCACGAAGGGTGTTCGCGTCCGGGTGTTAGGCGATCTCTCTCGTCTGTCTCCGGCCGCTACGCAAGCAGTCGCGGATGTCGTCCAGCGCACTGGTGGGAATGAGCGCCTGGTGCTCAACCTCTTCATCTCTTACGCGGCGCGAGACGAGATCGTACGCGCCGTTCGGGCGATTGCGCGTGCGGCGGTTGCCGGCGAGCTGGAACCTGATGCCATCACCGAGGACACAGTGAGCGCGCGGCTGTACACGGCTGACTGCCCGGACCCTGATCTGCTGATTCGTACCTCCGGTGAGCAGCGCCTGTCGAACTTCCTGCTCTGGCAGCTCGCCTATGCGGAGCTCTACATCACGACCGTGCTCTGGCCTGATTTCAATCGCGAGGAACTCTTCAAGGCCATTGCCGAGTTTCAGGGCCGCGACCGGCGTTATGGCCGGGTGACTGCCTGACGACGACTAGCGGGAAGGGGCCGGGAGCGCTTGGCCGCCGCGTCCTGGTGGCCCTGATCGGCATCCCGGTCGCTGTCGCCGCCGGGTACGCGGGCGGTCTGGTGCTTGCTCTGCTGCTGGCGTTGCTCGCCGGCGTCGGGGCGTGGGAACTGTTCCGTTTCTCCCGGGCGCACGGCTCGTTTGCGCTGGAACCCATCGGAATTCCGCTGGCGGCCCTGATGCCGTTAGGCGCGCATGCCATGCGCATCGGCTGGTTCGATTCCCCGCTTGCAGCCGGGGGCGCGGTGTTCGTTGCCCTCACCGGGGCGGTCCTCTGGGCGCGCTCTCCGGACGAACGCCCGTTAGGTTCGATTGCCATCACGACGTTCGGCGTGCTGTATGCGGGCGCCTCACTGGCCTATGCCTATGCGCTTCGGCATCACCGGTTCGTGGTGGAACCCGTCGCCGGCGCGGTCCTGGTGTTCTTCCCCATCGCGTTGACCTGGGTCAGCGACTCCGGGGCGTATTTCGTCGGTCGGGCGCTGGGGAAGAAGAAGCTCATGCCCAGGGTAAGTCCGGGAAAGACCGTCGCCGGTGCGGTTGGCGCGATTGTGTTCTCGATGCTGGGCGCGTGGGCGTATAACGATTTTGTTTTGCGGCCGGTCGCGCAGCTCGCGCTCGCACCGTGGACCGCGCTCATATTCGGCGCCGTCATCAGTGTCGTCGGTCAGGTAGGCGACCTGGTCGAGTCGCTGTTCAAGCGCGAGGCAGGAGTGAAAGACAGCTCGAGCTTTTTCAGCGCGCACGGTGGCGTGCTCGATCGACTCGACAGTTTGTACTTCGCGATTCCCGTCGCGTACCTGATTCTCAGTCGATTGTTGTTAGCGGCACCCCGGTGAGCAGCCAATCGACGGAAATCGGGGTCAGACCCCAATTATCCCGAGCGTTCGGGAATCCACGACGCGTCTCGGTTCTGGATAATTGGGGTCTGACCCCGATTTCCCACATCCGCCACCCATGACAACCGGGATCGCCATCCTGGGCTCCACCGGTTCCATCGGCACGACCGCTCTTCGTGTCCTTGCCCGTCACGCCTCGCGCTTTCACGTGGTGGCACTGACGGCAAACGAGAACGCGTCACTGCTCGCCGAGCAGGCGAAGGCGACGGGAGCTTCGTTCGTTGGCCTCGTCTCCAACGGAAGTGATGCACCACGCGACTGGTGTCTTGGTCCCGAGGCCCTGGTGCGCGCTGCGCAACTGCCTGACGCGGACATCGTGCTCAACGCCGTCGTCGGGGCCGCGGGCCTCGACGCCACGCTCGCCGCATTGCGTGAGGGAAAGCGCGTCGCGCTCGCGAACAAGGAGACGCTGGTCGTAGCGGGCGAACTCGCCACCAGAACGGCTCGTGAGGCAGGAGGGGAGATCATCCCCGTCGACTCCGAACATTCGGCGATCCTGCAGTGTCTTTCGGGCCGTCCGCGCAGCCAGGTGCGAAGACTCATCCTCACCGCATCGGGAGGTCCGTTTCGCGATTGGAGTCGCCAGAAACTCGAGCACGCCACACTGGCCGACGCCTTACGACACCCGACATGGCAGATGGGCCGCAAGATAACCGTCGATAGCGCGACGCTGGCCAACAAGGCACTGGAAGTCATCGAAGCGCATTTTCTTTTTGGCGTTCCGTACGACGCCATCGACGTCGTGGTCCACCCGCAGAGTGTGGTGCATTCGATGGTCGAGTTCGTGGACGGAAGCGTGTTGGCCCAGGTGGGTGTGCCGTCGATGGAACTTCCCGTGTTGTACGCGCTCACCCATCCGGAGCGCATCGAGGAACCGGCGATCGCGCCGTTCGATCCGGTGGCGGCGTCGCCGCTCACGTTCGAGCGCGTGCGGCTGGATGACTTTCCCGCATTGCGACTCGGGATCGAGGCGGGACGAACCGGAGGTGCGGCGCCGGCCGTTTTCAACGCGGCCAACGAAAAAGCAGTTGCGCTGTTCCTCGACGGTGCGCTTTCATTCGTGGACATTTCCCGGGCGATTTCGGGAGCGCTGGACCGGCTCGGCGGGTTACCTGGGACCACAAGAGAGGAGTTGCTGGCGGCCGATTCCGCTGCCCGTGACCACGTGTCCAGGTTGTTCAAACAATGACGTTTCGTTCCCTGCTTCCTGCTTCCTGCTTCCTGTTTCCCAGGCAACGATGCTGAGCTGGCTTGCCCCAATCCTTGTCTTCGGCCTCGTCGTGCTTGTGCACGAGCTGGGGCATTTCATGGCGGCCAAGTGGCTTGGCGTCTACGCTCCCCGTTTCTCGATCGGGTTCGGCCCAGCGTTGTGGCGGCGACGATTCGGTGAAACGGAATACGTCATCGGCGCGCTCCCGTTAGGCGGATTTGTCCGCATGGCGTCGCGCGAAGACGAAGCGACCGCCTTTCTCGAGGGAGGAAGCGAGGAGTCCAAGGTTCCGGCGGTTGGTGCGAGTTCTTCGCCGACCGTCACCGGTGAACCCCATGCCGTCGAGGCAAAGACCAGAGACTGGGATCCGGACGCGATGGTGCCCTTCGGTCCCAAGCCGGTGCCGGAGAACCGCTGGTTCGAGTCCAAGCCGCTCTGGGGCCGCCTGATCATCATGCTCGCGGGCGTGACGATGAATGCGATTCTTGCCCTCGTCGTGTCCACGGGACTTTTTGCCGGTTACGGTCGCGCCTACATCCCCGCCGTCGTTGATTCCGTGGTTCCCGGCAGGCCAGCCGAACGTGGTGGGCTTCAGCGTGGTGACAGCATCATCGCCGTCGATGGCACGCCAGTGCGCCGCTGGGACGAGGTCACGAGACGGATCAGCACCTCCGCCGGCCAGGAACTCGCGCTCGATGTTGTGCGCGGCGGCCGCACCGTAACAGTGCGCGTCACGCCTGAACTGCGATCCGACACCACTGACATCGGAACGCTCGCGGAAGTCGGCAGGATCGGCGCCGGTGCCACGCGCACGCTGGCCCGGGAGTCCATGTCCATCGGAGAATCGGCCGTCGCTGGATGGCACGCGACGTGGAACATGGGCACATCGGTCATTCGCGTCGTCGGCGGCCTGATCTCGGGAGAGGTCAGCATGTCGCAACTGGGCGGCCCGATTACCATCGGTCGCGTCTCTGTCGAAGCCGCGAAATCGGGACTCGAGGCGCTGTGGTCCCTGATTGCATTCCTCAGCATCAACGTGGCGGTGTTGAATCTGCTGCCCATTCCGATTCTCGACGGCGGGCAGATTCTTCTCAACCTGGCTGAAGGTGCCAAAGGCAGTGCCTTCAGTGCTCGGACGCGTGAGTACATCATGCGCGCCGGGCTGTTGGCGATCGCGTTGCTGTTTGCGCTGGTGATGTTCAACGACGTCAAAGGGCTGATCGGGTTGTTTCAGTGAAAAAACTTGGCTGCATGCTGATTGCTTCTTGCTGCCGCTGGTTGCTGTTGGTTGCGCTGGTGCTGGGACCCCGGCCGGCCGCCGCTCAGTTCCGCGGCGTCAGGTTCGAAATCACTCAGGTTGGCGACACCACATTCCGCTTTTCACGAGGCAGTGCAGCCTGGGTGAGGGACAAGGCGACCGGTCTCGTCGTGGATCCCCGGAGTCGGGACGCTTTCGTCGCCCGATTCACCGTAGCGAGGGTGGATTCAGGGTTGGTGACCGCGGTCATCACTGGTCAACGGTCCCGCGTCGCCACCGAACATATCGCGGTCATGGCTGAGCCCCCGAAACCCTGGTACAAGGGAATCACCTTCTGGGCCGGCACCGTGTTCGGCGTAGTGATCGGCGCGCTGATCGCCGGGAGGTAACGGAAGGGTGCTGAGGGTGCATAGGGTGCAAAAGCAGCGCGCCCCATGCCCATGCCCCATGCCCCATGCCCCATGCCCCATGCCCCATGCCCCATGCCCCATGCCCCAATTCGTTAGGCGGCGAGCTGTGAGGTGCAGTTGGGGCACCGCTTGGCCGCGAGGGGAATCGCCGTCGCGCACTGCGGACAGGACTTCGTATCCGGCGGGGCCGGGGCAGGCTGCCGGTGCAGCTTAGTGACGACCCGGACGAGCATGAAGACCGCCAGCGCAACGATGAGGAAGGTGATGATCGTGTTGATGAAGGCGCCGTAGTTCATGGTTACGGCGCCAGCGGCCTTCGCTTCCGCGAGCGACACATACGGACCGGCTGCCGTCGCTCCTTCCTTCAGCACCACGAAGAGGTTGGAGAAGTCGACGCCACCGATTGCGAGACCGATCGGCGGCATGATGACATCGTCGACCACTGACTTCACGACCGTTCCGAACGACGCGCCGATGATGACGCCGACGGCGAGGTCGAGTACGTTGCCCCGCATGATGAACGACTTGAAGTCACCCCACATGCCGCCTCCTGGATGTCGGAAAAGAACTACTGCTGCGAAGGACAGTCCATGACGATCGGCACCCTCGTCGACTCGCCGGCAAGGATTTCGATCATGTCGTCGAAAGGACCGCACGTCACCATTCTGACCTTGAGGCGATACCGGCCAACGGTAAGCACCTTCGGGCCGCGCGTCAGCACGGCTTCTTTCGAAGCTTCGCCGCCTTCCGGCTGCAACGAGTACCAGATCGGCTGTTCAACGTTCTGGTTGTTTCGTCGCGCGATCACGTTGATATCGAGCGTACCGCACAAGCGTGGGGTCAACGTCACAGTGACTCCAGAGCCGGCTCCAACGCGCACTGGTGTGACTTTGCGCGCCTCGGTGCAGCCTTCGAGCAATGTTGGAAGTTCGGCGCTCACCAAGTACGTCCCGGGTGGCAGGCTGTCGATACGCTTGTCGCCGAAGCCAATCAGGCGATCATTGAGGTTCACCTGTGCGTCGGGCGGCGCCTTGATCGAGATGGATCCGACGTTTTCGCGCGTCGCCGGTGCGGTGGTGCCGCGCCCCGGGCCCGTACTCCTTCCTGGAGGCAACGACTCGGCGGGAAGTGGTGGATCCTGTATCGTCCCGCTGTTGATCCCGGTCTGACCGACCGTATCGGGTGGCAGCGAATCGGGCGTGGTGCCGGCCGTGCCTAACGCGCCGTCGAACGGCAGCGCGAACAGTGCGGCGATGGCGCCGAGGAGCAGCGTGGTGACGACCGCGCCGGTCCAGAGGCGGCGACGCGCGACGGGCTGCGGAATCGGCTTGCTGTTGACGCGCGGCGTCGTCCCAGTCGGCGTCGTGGGAACGGTGACCGTATTCGCCGCCGAGGGATCCTTCCGGACCTGCAGGATCGCGTTCAGAGTGTCGGCCAGAATATCGCCGGTTGCCGGCCGGTCGTCCGCCGACTTGGCCATGCACTGCAACACGACCGCCTCGAACTCGGGCGACAACGCGGGATTCACGGACCGCGCCGGTGGCGCTGGTTCCTCGACGTGCTGGCGGGCGATTTCGTACCAGTCCTCACCCTCAAACGGCAGCCTGCCGGTCGCCGAGCGGAAGAGCGTCACGCCCAGCGAGTACAGGTCAGCACGCCCATCCAATGGCTTTGCCCGCGCCTGCTCAGGGGCGAAGTACTGGGGCGTGCCCACTACCATGTTGGTGCCCGTCTGGTTCGTGTATCCAGAGACGGCCCGTGCTATCCCGAAATCGGCCACCACGGCGTTTCCGTGCGTGTCGAACAGGATGTTGTCCACCTTGATGTCACGGTGGATCACGCCCTCGCGATGCGCGAAACCCAGCGCTCTCGCCACGTCCACTCCGACGCGCAGGACGTAATCCTCAGGCAGCGACTGGGTCGTCTCGAGACGGTTCGCCAGGCCCGACGGCAGGTAATCCATGACGAAGTAGACCGCGTCGTTTTCGCGCCCTACCGCATAGATCTTGATGATGTTCGGATGCCGAAGCTTGGCCGCGGTGGAAGCTTCTCGCTTGAATCGGTCTACGACTGCCTGATCCCCAGCGAACTGGGGTTTCAGGACCTTGATCGCAACCGGAATATCGAGCTCAGGGTCGTATCCCTTGAAGACCCATGCAAACCCGCCCGACCCGAGTAAACTCTCGATCCGGTACTTCCCCAACGTCTGACCGAGGTAACGTTCGGGCACTCAGGGCAGCCTTTACATAGGATGGCGGAGCCCGTAAATTGCCGTGCTCCAAAGGACTTAGCTTAACGCGACGCGCGACGCGCGGAGAATATACCTCATGAGTTTTGAAAAGGCACCGACGATCGCCAAGTACCGGGCGAACGCCGAAGATACTGGTTCGGCGCCGGTGCAGATCGCCCTCCTGACTGAACGGATCAACTATCTGGCCGCCCACTTCAAGGGCCATGTGAAGGACAATCATAGCCGCCGGGGCCTCCTGAAGATGGTAGGCAAGCGCCGCCGGCTCCTGACGTACCTGAAGCGCAACGACGTCGAGCGGTACCGCCAGATCATCAC
>DASRPK010000188.1:0-6553 GCA_035646395.1 Gemmatimonadaceae bacterium
CACGGTCTGGTAGGCCGGCGTCACGCCGAAGATGACCGCGTCGCCTAACGAACGGTTTCCCCAGACCAGGTCTGCCTGCGGCGTCGGCCAGCCACTCTGCAGGCTGATCGCCTCGGCGTCGGGGATGGCGGCCATGATCAACGCCGCGTCCTCGGGCCCGATCTTGGGCCGGCGCTGGGCGCGGCGCCATTCGTCGTCGGAAAAGCGGGCGAAGTTGATCGGGGTTCTGCGCACCTGGAACGAATTCGCGCCGATAATTGCCCCGGCGATGTTTTCCTTCACGTACGCGTTCATGCCCTGGATGATCGCGACGACCGCGACCAGGAAGGTCACCGAAACGATGACGCCGAGCAGGGTGAAGAACGAGCGAAGCTTGTTCGCCCGGATCTGACCGAGTGCGGAAAGGATGACGTCGGCGAAGCGCACGGGCGAAACTTAGCGCAAGGCGCTGCAAGACCGGTGGGTAACCGCTGCTCCTCGACCGGGTAACCGGGTGATCTGGCGATGTTTGGAGGGGGAAGGTCTTCAGTGTTATTTAGAAGGGGTCCTCAGGGCTTTTAGTGGGTGGTCAGTCATCTTTACAGAGGTCAAAACATCTTGATCGCGGAGAGCGCCGAGGAAGCGCGAAGGAGCGCGAAGGTTTTCCTGACCGTCAGGCCATTCGAATTCGACGTGTTGTTCCTAGGGTCGTTGTTGTAATGGGTTGCTGCCCTCGGCGCTCCTCCGCGTTTCCTTTGCGTGCCTCCGCGTTCAAAAGGCTGTTAGCGGTGCGAATCCGCTCCTTCCACCCACTCAATTGCCGGAAGACCCTTTAAGAGGAATGACTGGAGCGCTTCCTGGGGCTGACATCGTGTCGGAAGGTCTTCAGGACCTCGCCGACCGGCGCGAGACGACGGCCGCATTGCTGGTTTCCATAGGATCGCCGCGACTCCGCCTCCTCGGGTGGGCCATTCCGTTTGTATTTGACCAACCCGAGGAACGGCTGTACCAACGCCTCGCCGCCGAATATGGCAACGGCGCGCACAGCCGCTACAACGCGCTGATCCGCCAGCTCGTGAGTTTTCAGCGCGCTGCCGCATGCGCGAAGTAGCGACGCGCGATCGGATCGAGGCATTCCTCACCGCACTTGCGCGCGAGGCTCCGCCCGAGACGAGATTGTTTCTCGTTGACGGCACCAGTGCGGTTATTGAAGGGTGGCGGGAAAGCACCATGGACATCGACCTGGTGATCCGGCCGGAATCCGACGCGCTGCAGAGGGGCACGTCCGTGACTTGGCCGACGTTCGTGCCATGTTGTCGCGAGGACTGATCGCTCGTGCTGAACTGCGAGCGCAATACGCGCAGATCGAGCCCGAACTGTATCGCTATCCCGCCATCGATCCCGCGTCTTTCAGGCAGGCGTTGGAGAGCCTGCTCGAAGGTTAACCGTTCCGATTCAGGCTGACAGCGCGTTAAATCAGCAAAGGCCTGAACGTTAGGCGCTGTGAGTGTGCTTGTAGAGTCCTACTCGTGCCGAAGAGCCTCGACGGGATCCAGTCTTGCCGCTCGCGCAGCGGGCGCCATGCCGAACAGGATTCCCGTCAGTGCCGACGCACCCAGGGCCGCAATGACCGCGCTGGCCGGCACTGCGGCAGGAATGGGAGTCGCGCTGCGGATAACCATCGCGAGCAGGGCGCCTAACGCAAGCCCGATAGCGGCGCCGATGCTCGTCAGGGTCGCGGCTTCGACGAGGAATTGCCAGAGGATCGTCCCCCGCGTCGCGCCCAGCGCCTTCCGCACGCCGATCTCGCGCGTCCGCTCCGTCACCGAAATCATCATGATCGCGATGACCCCGACGCCACCCACCAGCAGCCCCACCGCGGACAGCGCGAGGCCGACCAGAAAGATCGCGCCGAACAGCTGATCGAACACCTCGAGCAACCGGTCCTGACCCACCAGCGCGAAGTTGTTAGGCTGAGACGGACGCAGGCCACGATGCGCGCGCATGACGGCGGTCACTTCATCCATGACGCCGTCGCGGTTGTTCGCATCGCGCGGCTTCACGGTGAGCATGATCCACCGGCCACTCGCGCCGAGGTGACGGCGCGCCGATTCGAGCGGCACGATCACCTTGGGACGATTCGGCCCACGTCCGTCCATCGTCTTCAGGAAGCCGGCCGTCGACTGGTAGACGCCAATGACCTGGAACGTCTGGTCGTTGAGCGACACCATTTTGCCGATCGGGTCCGACTGGCCGAACATCTGCTTGGCCAGCGTGTCATTCAGGATCGCGACCATCGCGGCCGCGTTGTTCTCCTGCTCCGTGAAGTTGCGTCCGGGCAGGATGTCGCCGCCATCTGTCTCGAGCCACTGCGGGCCGTACGCCTCGTAGTTGACGGAACTCAGGTTGCGGTCGTGGTACTTCACACTCATGCCGCCGAAGAACATCGGCACTGCAGCCTGCACGCTCGGCAGCGCCGCGATCAGTCGGTACTCTGCCATGGTCACCGGTGGATTGCGGCGGTCGGCGCAGGTGTCATCGCTGCCGTCGCAACTGTTGATGCCAATGCCACGACGCCGGACCATGAATGTCGACGCGCCCATCTCGCTCACGTCGGACTCGAAGCTGGCGCTGATGCCGTGAATGGCGGCACCCATGCCGACCACCACGAACACACCAACGGCGACGCCAAGGATCGTCAATGCTGCCCGCACCTTGTTGGAGCGGATGGCATCGAGCGCGATGCCGACACCTTCGAACGTCGCCACGACGCGAGACCAGAGGCGCATCACTTACTCCCGCTGCAGTGCGATGATGGGATCGAGCCGCGCGGCGCGCGTTGCTGGATAGAAGCCGGCCACAATTCCGACGCCCGCGCCAACCAGGACGGCCGCCCCGATCGACCATGGCGCCACCGAGGCAGGGAGGGGCGTAAACGCGGCGACGAGCTTGGCAAGCCCGATACCTAACGAGATGCCGATGATCGCGCCGAGTACGCTGAGCGTAGCCGCTTCGACCAGGAACTGCCGTCGAATGTCTTTCTGGCGGGCGCCAATGGCCTTGCGGATCCCGATTTCGTGCGTCCGTTCCGCAACGGCGACGAGCATGATGTTCATGATGACCATGGCGCCGACAATGAGGCCGATCGCCGGCAGCGCGGTACCGAAGACAATCATCCGGCCCTTCAGCTCGGCGAAGAAGGACAACGCCTCGTCCGACGTTTCCATCGTGAAGTTGTCCTGCTGGCCCGGCGAGAGCCCGCGCGAACTGCGCAGCACCGCACGCACTTCCTCCATCGCGTCGGACAACACGTCTTCACGGGGAGCTTGCACAACGAGTCCATCGATATCGCCACGGGGATTGGTCGAGCGGGAGATCGGTGATGTGTACGGCGCGATCGCCATGCGATCCATCGAGAAGCCGAAGACGGAGCCCTGCTTTTCCATCACGCCGATGACCTGGTACGGCACGCCGACGATCCTTAACTCGCGGCCGATCGGATCGAGATCAGGGAAGAAATGCGCCGCGATCTCGGTGCCGATCACCACGACCGGCAGGCCTAACTGCGATTCCTGCGGCGTGAATGCACGCCCACGCTCGATGTCGTACTTCTTGATCTGGAAGTACGACGCTTCGGTTCCGAAGGCCATCACCTGGCGCGGCCGATTGAACGTGGAGCTGGCGTAGACGAATCGCACATTCTCGACCGCCGAGCGCACGCCATCGGGAAGGACCGATCGGACCACCTCGACGTCTTTCTGGTAGACGCGCGGCCGGCGCTGCCACTCCCGCCACATCTGCTCGGTCACGTCGCCGACAAACACGTCAGGCATCCGGCGCAGCGTAAACGTGTTCACGCCGAGGATGCGTGCCGCGAATTCGTCCGTCATGTACCGGTTCATGCCTTCCACGATCGAGACGACCGCGATGAGGAACATGACGCCAATCATGACGCCGATCAGGGTGAAGAAGCTCTTGAGCTTCTGGACCCGGATCTGCGCGAGGGCGAGACGGATGGATTCGTAAAAAGCCACTTGCTATGGGTGTGGGGCGATGGGACTTACGGCGATCGGAGGGGGTTTGTGTCAGCGACGACGGGTAAACGGGTACACGGGTAAGCGGGTAAGAAAAACGGGCAGAGGATCGCGACCCCTGCCCGTTTACCCGTTTACCCGCTTACCCGTTAGACCGGTAGTCCCACCTTCTGCACAAACGTCGAGCGCCGATCATCACTGGCGATCACACCGTCACGCAGCACCACAACGCGCCGAGCATGCGCCGCGATGTCCGCTTCGTGGGTGACCATGATCACCGTCTGTCCGTGGGCAGCAAGCCCCTCGAAGACGTTCATGATTTCGGCCGAGGTCTGCGAGTCGAGGTTACCCGTCGGCTCGTCGGCGAGCAGGATCGACGGCTCGTTGACGAGGGCTCGAGCAATCGCGACACGCTGGCGCTGACCGCCGGAGAGCTCGTTCGGGCGGTGCGTCATACGATCGCCGAGCTGCACGCGCTCCAGGGCCTGCGAGGCGCGGCGCTTCCGTTCCGCCGATGACACACCGGCGTATACCAGCGGCAACTCCACGTTATGCAGTGCCGTCGCGCGAGGAAGCAGGTTGAATGTCTGGAAGACGAACCCAATTTCCTTGTTGCGCACGCGAGCGAGGGCGTCGTCCGACATCGTCGAGACCATCTGGCCGTTCAGCCAGTATTCGCCAGCGGAAGGTGTATCGAGGCAGCCGATCAGGTTCATGAGCGTCGACTTGCCCGACCCCGATGGACCCATGATCGCGACGTACTCGTTCCGGCGAACGGCGAGATCCACACCTCTCAGGGCATGTACAACTTCGCCGCCCATGTCGTAATCGCGCGTGAGGGCGCGGGTCACGATCACCCATTCCTTGCTTGGCGTGACCCCCTGCTCGAGAACAACGGCCTTTCGTTCAGCGGTACTGGGAAGCGGATCGTCTTCAGTCGAGGTGCGACCGATCGGACCGGCGGATTTCAGGAAGTCACTCACGACTTGGCGTCCTTGGCGGCTGGCGTAGTTGGAGCGGCGGCCTCCTTCACGAGGGCGCCGTCCTTCAGTTCACGAATCGCCTGGTACGTCCCACCGACGATTCGGTCGCCGGCCTTCAGTCCCGTCAGGACCTCGAAATACCGGTCCCCGGCGATCCCTACCTTTACGGGCCGGAAGGTGACTTTGTTGTCCGCGCCAACCACGAAGACCCCTTCGACGTCGCGCTTGCCCACTTCCTTCTGCGGCGTGGTGCCGACGCGGACCGCTGAATCGCCGCCGGTGAGCTGTTCGTTCTCACGCACCGTCAGGGCGATGATCGGGATCGAAAGCGCCTTGGAGCGGACGTCGGTGACGACCTTCGCGGTCGCCGAAAAGTCCGGCCGCGTCTCCTGCGGAGGGTTCAGCAGCTGGATGCGGACCTCGTAGTCGACCGCCTGCTCGGTCGTCGCGCCCGTCGAGGCGCCGCGGACGGAGCTGTGCGAGATCTCGACCACCTTGCCGATGAATGTGGTATCGGGGAAGGCATCGATCTGGACGATCGACGAGTCGCCAAGTGAAATACGCGCCACGTCGGTTTCATCGACCTTCACGATCGTCTCGAGGACGGTCATGTCGCTGATCGTGAGCAATGTGGCCGCGTCCTTGTTGAACGTCCCCGGTACGGCGGTTTCGCCCTGTTCAACGACGAGCCTCGTTATGCGGCCGCTCATCGGCGCGTGGATGCGCGTCTTGGCGAGGCTCTGCCTGGCGTCACGCACCGAGGCGTTCGACTGCTCGACGTTATGCGTCGACGCCTCCAACATGGCTTCGTTGACTTCCATGTCCGTCTTGGTCCGCTCGAGATCGGCCTCCGAAACGAGTTGCGCGTTCGTCTTTCGCATCTCGAGGTTCCGGTCGTACGCCCGCTTCGCCTGCAAATAGTTGGCGCGCGCCTGGGCTGCCTGGGCCTTGGCCGACGACAAACCGGCTTCGGCACGCTGCACGGCGGCTTCGTACTGCTCCGGATCGATCTGGAGCAGGAAGTCGCCACGCTTGACGAGCTGGCCTTCCTTGACGGCAAGTCTGACGATGCGGCCGGAAATGTCGGCGGCGACATCGACCTTGGTGCGCGGTTGCACCTGGCCGCTCGCCGTCACCGACGCCACGAGGTCGCGCGAATCCACGGCCTCGATGCGGACTTCGGTGGGTTTTTCGCCGCGCCGCGCGGCGCTCGTGGCGAAGAACACCACGGCGACGGCGGCGACGCCGCCAACAATTCCCCACTTCATCTTCTTGCTCATCTATCGTGTTCCTCGGAAGGACTAACGGAGTGGCCTGCCCACTGCCTGTTCGAGTGCGGCGAAGAACTTGTGAAAATCGTAGATCGCGTTGATGAGATCCGTGCTCGTCTGCTCGAAGTTCGATCGGGCAGTCGCGACCTCGAGAAAGTTACTGGCACCAACGCGATACCGTTCCTGCGCGAGCTCGAACGCCTGCTGCGACGCAGCTTTGGTCTGCTCCTGGACCTTAACCTGCTCGTATTGCGTTATCAGGTTTCTGTAGGCTGTCGTGATATCG
>DASRPK010000189.1:0-4086 GCA_035646395.1 Gemmatimonadaceae bacterium
CGCGACCGCCGAAACGGGGGTCATCGTCAGCTGCTGCTTCCACCAGCTCGAGGCGGTGCCGGGGGTGTCGGGCAGCGACGCCATAATGCGCTGCTGGACGTGTACCGGGGTGACGCGGTGGCGGAGCATCTCGCTTTCAGCGTTGATGCGGGTCCACAGCTCGACCTTCGATTTACCCTCGGCTTCACTTGCACGCATAATGTCTACCTCTCCGTCAAGCCAGTCGTGCAGCAATGTGTGACCAGAGACTCCATTAAGCGGGACCTCCCGGTCGTACATCTGCTCGGCGGACTTTTCCTTCCGTTGGATGGGCTCGCGGCCCGTGATCTTGTCATTTCTGTCGAAACCGGCGTCATCGAGCATCATGCGTACTTCTCCTCAAGCAGTTGTTGGAGGGCCTCTCGCGCCCGATGCACTCGCATCTTTAAAGCGCCAACGGTCGTTTCCAGTAACAGCGCCATCTCTTCGTAAGACCTTCCCTCTACGTGCTTCATCACGAACGCTTCACGCAGCGAGGGAGCTAGTCGGGCCAAAGCGAATTGCAGATCCGTACGCAGCTCGTTGCGGTCCATCTCTTCTTCCGGCGTCGAGTACGTCGAGGGCTGATCGTCCTCATCGTAGCTCACGTGCGTTCGCCGGATATTCTTCAGCCAATCCTTGCATGAGTTGGCGACGATTCGAAAAACCCAGGCGTCGAAACGCCCTCGAACTTCGCCCAGATGCTGATAGGCTTTAATAAAGGACGCTTGGAGTATGTCTTCCGCCACATCCGGACTTCCGGTCATCCCGAGGGCATGTCGGTAGAGTGGGTCGCTGTAACGGGTTATGAGTATCCCGAACGCGTCCTTGTTACCTGACAGAACCCTTGCGATTACCTCTTGATCGGCATCAACGACCGGCACCCCATCGGCTGGTGTCGGACCCCCCGCGCCCGGTATTTGGGCACTCTGATTCTGCAGCGGCGTGGCTGTCATCTTCACCTGCCTAGTGTAATCCGTTTGCCAGCCGGTGTATAGACCCGGCAGCGTCGCGGAGAACGCGTTTGCACCGATGCTTTGGCCATGACGATCGAGCACCAGCGAAGTAACGAACATTAACGGACAGCAGTGACTTCGGATTCAGGACTTTGCGGCCTCAGGACTAACGGCCATCGCGGATCGGCGATTAAGTGAGGACCGAGGATGGTCGGAAACAATGCCCGGAAAGCCCGTCTCCGCAGTCCTCAATCAGTCGTCGATCGTCGATGGTAGTTAGTCCTGAGGCCGCAAAGTCCTCAATCCAGAGTCCTTTCCGTTAGCGTCGTTACGTCTCCGATGCTCAGTCGTCATGGCCAAAGCATCGGTGCAAACGCGTTCTCCGCGCCGCCGCCGGGTCTATACACCGGGTGGCAAACGGATTACACTAGGCAGGTGAAGATGACAGCCACGCCGCTGCAGAATCAGAGTGCCCAAACATCGGGCGCGGGGGGCCCGACACCAGTCGATGGGGTGCCGGTCGTCGATGCCGATCAAGAGGTAATCGCAAGGGTTCTGGGAGGTAACAAGGACGCGTTCGGGATACTCATAACCCGTTACAGCGACCCCTTATACCGACATGCCCTCGGGATGACCGGAAGTCCGGATGTGGCGGAAGACATACTCCAAGCGTCTTTTATTAAAGCCTTTCAGCATCTCGGCGAAGTTCGGGGGCGTTTCGACGCCTGGGTTTTCCGGATCGTCGCCAATTCATGCAAAGATTGGCTGAAGAACATTCGGCGCACGCACGTGAGTTACGACGAGGATGATCAACCCTCGACCTACTCGACGCCGGAAGAGGAAATGGATCGGAACGAGCTGCGAACGGACCTCGAATTCGCGCTTGCCCGGCTCGCTCCCTCGCTCAGAGAAGCGTTCGTGATGAAGCATGTCGAGGGAAGGTCGTACGAAGAGATGGCGCTGTTACTGGAAACGACGGTTGGCGCGCTAAAGATGCGAGTGCATCGGGCGCGTGAGGCGCTTCAACAACTGCTGGAGGAGAAGTACTCATGATGCTGGACGACGCCGGTTTCGAGAGAAACGAAAAGACAACGGGCCGCGAGCCCGTTCAACGGAAGGACAAGCCCGCTGAGCAGCTGTACGATCGCGAGGTCCCGCTTACGGGAACGAGCCGGTCGATGCTGCACGAGTGGCTCGACGGCGAAGTCGACGTCATGCGCGCGAGCGAGTCCGAAGGGGCCTCCAAGGTCGAGCTTTGGACCCGTATCAACGCGGAGAGCGAGATGCTTCGCCGCCGTGTCACGCCAATGCACGTTCAGCAGCGCATCATGGCTTCACTGCCTGACGCGCCCGGTACCGCTTCGAGCTGGTGGAAGCAGCAGGTGACGATGACGCCGCTCTCGGCTCTCGCCATTGCCGCTGGTCTGCTTGCGGCTGGCGCTCTCGTCATCACGATGATCAGCTAGTTACCGCAGCATGTTTCCAGTGAAAAGACGCCCGACTCCTTGCGAGTCGGGCGTCTTTTTTGTCCATTACACCCGGTCCACTGGCACGAAATCGGCGTGGACCTTGCAACGCTCCCAGAACTCTATATTCATAGAGTCAATTCCCGACCGGAGGCATCGAAGATGACCCGTAAGACCATGGCTGTAGTTGCCCTTCTGACCGTCCCAGCGCTTGCTTCTGCACAGGCTGGCTTGTCACGCATTCAGTTCCTCGCTCTGCAGCAGGAGCTGAGAGATCAGGGCTGCGGCGTGACGAACGTTGACGGCCGGTACGGGCCGCAGACTCGCCGCGCGATCGCGACCTGCGCCCAGAAGTTCAACTCGGCGAACAACGCGGCCGCGCTTCTCACGGCAATGAACATCGGGTTCGGCCCAGGCGATAATGCGCCAACCGGCACGACGTCCGGAGAGTAGTACCAGCTAGCCACACCGCTGGAAAATCCAGGATAGTCCGCGGCTGTAGCTCCTAGGCGGGCTGCAGCTCGAGGGAGAGTTGTACATCGGGGACGAGGGCCGGATCACCAGGCTCCTCGTCCTCTTCCTCGTCCCCCCTCGACGAGCTGAGCACTCCGTACTTCGCGCAAAGCTTTTCGAAGAAGCGCGCGAGACCCTCGCGATATTTCTCGCCGGCGTACGCGCTCGAGCCATAGGTGTTGCGATACCTCTCTGCCAGATGCGGGAATTCCTGCTCGATGAACGGCAGGTAGCGCTTTCGCGCTGCTGACTTGAGCCTCACCGCGCAGGCGCCGACGTACGTCGCGCCCGCTTCGCTCACTCGCTTGACGAGCGCTTCCAGATCCGATGGGTTGTCCGTGATTCCCGGCAGCACCGGCATGCAGTTGATGCCGGCCTCGATTCCCGCCTCTCTCAGACGCGCGAGCGCGCGGACCCGTGATTCAGGTGTCGGCGCACGCGGCTCGATGCGGCGAGCGAGCTCGCGGTTGAGCGTTATGAGTGAGATGTGAATCGACAGGTCGGAGTGCCGCCCGATCCGGGAGAGCAGATCTATGTCGCGGGTGATCAGCGGACTCTTGGTGATCACGCACACGCTCAGACCAGGATGATCCGCCAGAACCTCGAGAATTCCCCTCGTCACGCGGAATCTCCGCTCAGCCGGCTGATATGGATCCGTCGCGGTTCCGATGACAATCGTCTCGCCGTCGAGCAGCTTGAGATGCCGGTCGCTGCCGAATCGGAGTGTCCGGCTCAGAATCTCCGGCGCGTTCTTCTTGACGAAAATATTGCGCTCGAACGCGAGCCAGGGCGGCAGCTTCTCGTAAGCGATGCCGAGCTCGGTGGTCATCTTCTCGTCGGTGGCGGCGCGCTCCATCACGTAGCGGTGGGTGTACCGCGCATAACAGTAAGCGCACCCGAACGCGCACCCGATGTAGGGATTGATGGACCAGAATCCCATCCCCGTCGTTTCCGGTCCATTGAGGATGCTCCTGGCAGGGGAGGAGTAGTATCTGATGTCCTTCTGCTCGCCGATGACCGGCAGCTGACGCGAGACCCTGTCGTACTCTTTGCCGAAGAGACCCGCCTCCGGCTTTACCGCCCTTGCCATAGTACCGAATATAAACCGAAGCTTCGCACATGCATAGAGGTCT
>DASRPK010000190.1:0-9408 GCA_035646395.1 Gemmatimonadaceae bacterium
GCCGGCATCGGCTCGCCGGGCAACGCCCCGTCGGCGATTACCACCGGCGCGTCGGACACCAAGAACACGCTGACGCGAACCGACGACGGCGTCGCCCCGTACAGCTCGCGCGGACCGTCGTGGTACGACGGCTTCGCGAAGCCGGACATCCTGGCGCCGGGCCACAAGATGGTCTCGATGACGGACACCGGCAGCTACCTCTACTCGCACTTCGCGCAGAACCGGATCGAGGTGAACGGCACCGAGTACCTCAGCCTGAGCGGAACGAGCATGGCCTCGGCGATGACTGCGGGCGTCATCGCGACCGTCCTCGAATCGCACCAGTGGTATTCGTGGTATGCGCCGGAACCGCTGACCCCGGTCGCGGTCAAAGCACTCCTGCAGTTCAGCGCCATTCCCCTCACCGACGGTGGTGCAGCGGTTGATGCGCTGAGTCAGGCCACCGGTGAAATTAACGCCGAGGGTGCGACGCGCGTCGCCGCCACGATCGCGTGGCTCGCAAGCGCGGGCGCCGACCCGGCGATGGGCGCGTTCGACCCGTCAATCTTCCTTGCCGACCCGTATTTCATGCCGACGGCCTCGGATCTCTCGGGTGAGTCGCTGAACTGGGCGTCCCGCGTGATCTGGGGTTCGCAGGTCGTCGATGCGACCAACATGATCTGGGGCACGAACATCGTCTGGGGCGACAACATCGTCTGGGGCGACAACATCGTCTGGGGCGAGAACATCGTCTGGGGCGACAACATCGTCTGGGGCGACAACATCGTCTGGGGCGACAACATCGTGTGGGGCGACAACATCGTCTGGGGCGACAACATCGTGTGGGGCGACAACATCGTCTGGGGTGACAACATCGTCTGGGGCGAGAACATCGTCTGGGGCGAGAGCGTTATCGAGCCCATCGCGGGCGCGGCCAACAAAGTCGGGTTGGGACGGTAGGGGGGGCTATGGAAAAAGGTTTCTATCAGCCCACCGCTACCGTCCTGAACACCCGGTTGACCACGCCGACGACGGCGGTCCAGTCGGATTGGCGCGAGTCGCTTCCGGTCCTGGCTGGCGCGGGTTTCACGCTGCGCGAACTCGAACTGACCGACGCGCCCTCGCTGCTGGCGATGCTGACCACCGAAGAAGTCACCCGGTTCATCTCCCCGCCGCCGACGACGGTCGAAGGCTTTGAACAGTTTATTACCTGGACGAGACAGCAGCGGGCCGCCGGGCAGTACATCTGCTTTGCCGTGGTTCCCGCCGGCATGAACACCGCCGTCGGTCTCTTCCAGGTGCGCTCGCTCTCGCCGGACTTTTCCACCGCCGAGTGGGGCTTCGCGCTGGGTTCGGAATTCTGGGGCACGGGCCTGTTCGTCGAGGGCGCCCGCCTCGTCATCGAGTTCTCGTTCGACACGGTCGGCATCCACCGGCTCGAAGCCCGGGCTTCGGTGGAGAATGGCCGCGGCAACGGTGCGCTGCGGAAGCTCGGCGCGGTTCAGGAAGGCGTGCTTCGCCGGGCCTTCCTGCGAAACGGCCGCTATCACGATCAGGTGCTGTGGTCACTGATCGATACCGATTGGGACGCTGCCAATCAGGGACAGGAGGCGCGTCCGAGCATCCACTAAGAGACGCGCCCCATGGCTGGCCCGCCACTCCCCCGGCGCGCCACGCGCAAGCATTTCGTCGTTCCCTAAACGGTTTTTACGAGGTGTGATGACAACGCTCCGGCGATTGATGGTCGCCGACTATCTGCTTCGCGGTTTCCTGGCCCTCCTCGCCGTCGTCGGCGTGGCGTCAGAGGTCCGCGCGCAGAGCCCGATTCGGGTCGGATACTACGACATGACCAACGGTAACGGTGCCGGCATACCGGAGCAGGTGCCACCGATCGTTGCCGCCGGTTTTACGCCTGTTTTATTGGACAACGTCACTGCAACCGACCTGGCGGGCCTCCACATCCTGTTCGTCGTGAATCCCAACCCGAACATCTATGGCACGGAGTATCTTGCGAGCCGACCGGCTATCACAGCGGCGGTTAACGCCGGAATGGTGTTGATCATCCACGATCGTACCGTCACTTTTCCCGCGACGAACTCCAGAGTCGGCGACATTCTGCCTGGCGTGGTGACTCCCGCATCGATCCTCGCGTCGAAGGGAACCGCAGCGACTAACAACGCTATCGAGTTGAGCACCGCAACAGGGCTGATCGTTAACGGCCCGTTTGGCGCGATCACCTCGACAAGTCTCGATGGCGGAATACTGTCGAATCACGGCCACGTAAACCTGGTTAATCCATTTTTCACCACGAGAAGCGTTGCTCCGCTTCTTCATACAGGGACGTCCGCTCAGATCCAATCCCAGTCCGTAACCTTCTCATACGCGTTCGGCCTCGGATACGTAATCTATTCGACCATTCCACTGGACATGTTTCTGAAGGGCGGAGGCATGCAAACGCCTCCCGCCGTCACCGACGCGTTCAAGAACATTTACGCGCCGAACGTGCTCACATACGCGGCGTGTGGACTCAAGGCGTTTCCGGCGACGGTCAACGTCGGCAGCGCGACCGGCTATTACGGTGGCACGACTACGCTGACGGCGACGGTGAAGTGCGGCGTCATTCCCGTTGTGAATGGGAACGTCGCATTTACATTGAACGGCGTCGCGGTCGGCAGCGCGCAAACGAATGCCGAAGGGATCGCGACGCTGGCCAACGCCAAGCTCGGTTCATTGCCCGCATCGCCGGCGACGGCCTTCCCCGTCGGCAGCTACCCTGCGGGTGTAGTTGCCTCCTTTGACGGGACCGGACTCTACGGCGCGTCGCAGGGCACTGCTCCGTTAACGGTTGGAAAAGCGCCGGCAACGCTTTCGTTCGCCGGTGGTAATTTCGTCTACGACGCCGCACCGCATGCAGCGACCGGGACGGTCACAGGCATCTTCGGTGAGTCGCTGGGCGTGCCGGCGTTCACCTACACAGACGAACTTGGTGTGACGAGCGACATCGCACCCGTGAACGCGGGTACGTATCGCATTACCGCTTCCGTTGCCGAGTCCGGCAATTATCTGGGTACCAGCGCCGAGTCCGGGCCGAAGATCAAGATCACGCCTGCACCGCTGGTCATCGCCGCGCAGGACAAGACCAAGCCGTATGGCGCCGCTCTGCCGCCCCTGACGGCGACGTACTCAGGCTTTGTTGGCGGGGAAGGCACCAGCGTCCTCGGCGGAACGCTGCAGCTGACAACTGAGGCGACGGCGGCGAGCCGCGTGGACGACTACCGCATTACGCCATCGGGTCTGACTTCGAACAACTACGACATCGAGTTCGTCGACGGCATTCTCAAGGTTACTCCCGCGGCGTTGACGGTGCGGGCAGCGGCGGCTGAGAAAGTTTACGGCGCCATGCTGCCCGAGTTCACCGTCGTCTATGAAGGCTTCGTCCTGGGCGAGACCGCTGCGTCGCTTGACGGGTCGCTCGAATTCGATACCGATGCGACCGCATCAAGCGCGGTTGGCGTCTATCAGGTGACGCCGAAGGGGCTGCATTCCCGCAACTACACGATCGCGTTCGTGCCTGGCGTCCTCGCGATCGTGCGCGCCGCGCTGACGGTTCGAGCGGACGACACCAGCAAGCTGTACGGCGCGCCGCTGCCGACGTTTACGGCGCGGTTCGAAGGCTTCGTCCTCGGTGACACACCGGCCACACTGGGCGGGTCGCTGGCATTTACCACGGCGGCCACTGTGGCGAGCGATGTCGGCCGCTACCGGGTAACGCCGTCGGGGCTGACGTCACCTGACTACAGCATCACGTTCAGCGACGGGTACTTGACGGTAAGCCCTGAAGGACGGATGCACGGAAACGGGGTGGTCGAAGCTGCCGATGCGAAGCACCATTTTGATTTCGCGGTCAGCGACACCATCCGTCTCGGCGAAAAAGGATCGCTGAAGCTGGAGATCGAGCGTAAGCGCGGCAGCGACGACAGGTTCGTATCGCTCCTGGTATCTGAGGTCATTTTCGAAGACCTCAGAGGCGTGAATCCTGGCGGCAAGGCGGAGGCGGACACGGTCACTATCGTTGGGGTCGGGCGCTGGAACGGCCTTCCGGCCACCTTCGAGGCGAGCGCCACGGATAACGGAGAGCCGGGCGGCCGGTCCGACAGCATCAGCATCAGGATCTTCGTCGGGGGCAAGCTGGTGAATGCCACCAGCGGGCTGCTCAAGAGCGGGAACATTCAATCGAACCGGCTGCCGCGCCGAAAGTAGAGGACATGATGCGAACTGCATTCTCGGTTGCGGCAATAGTGCTTCTCGCGTCACAAACCGGTGGCGTACACGGCCAGGCGCAGACCACCTCTTACAGCACCGTGCTGAGCGGCAAGATTCAGTCACCGATCTGCTCCTCCGACAACTTCGCCGCTGGCGACGCGTCGGGCGACCTTCACGGCTCGTTCTACCTGGCGTTCGACTGCAACGCCGGAACGATCGTCGGGGGGACGTGGCTGATCCTGGTTGAGTCGGATGCGCCGGGTGCGACACCCGAGGTCCTCGGCACGATCCGCGGCCAGGTCCTTAACGGGTCTTTCGAAGTCGATCGAACAACCAATCGGATCACCGTCCACGACGTGGAATTGTCCGTGACCGAGGGCACCGGGCCGTATGCCGGCGTGGCCGAAGGAACGGGCTCGCTTGCGGCGACGTCCGATCCTGGCGGCACGCCGCAGTTCGTGGGCACGCTCGGGCTTACATTCTGATAACTCCCGTCCTCGCGCCCGCCGCGACCGCGACCAGCTGGAAGGAGACTCTGCCGACGCTGTCGGCCGAGGGTCTTGCCCTGCGCGAAATCCGGCAGGACGACGCCGCGCCGCTGCTGACCTTGCTCGGGAGTGACGACGTCAGCCGATTCATGTCGCCGCTGCCTCCCACGGTCGACTCGTTCGGCCGATTCGTGGGGTGGAACCATGAGCAGCGGGCTCTGGGTATTTCGTTCTGCTTCGTCGTGATTCCGGACGGCATCGATTCCCCGGTCGGCATCTTTCAGATGCGCTCGCTCGAGTCGGCGTTCGTCACAGCGGAATGGGGATTCGCCATCGGATCGCCATTCTGGGGGTCGGGACTCTTCGCCAATTCCGCGCGGCTGGTGCTCGACTTCGCCTTCGGAACCGTCGGCGTTCGTCGGCTCGAAGCGCGGGCGTGTGCTGAGAACCGCCGCGGCAACGGCGCACTGCGCAAGCTCGGCGCTACACCCGAAGGGGTACTCCGTCGGGCGTTCCTGTGGCACGGGAAGTACTACGATCAGGTGCTCTGGTCGCTGCTCGACACCGACTGGCCGCGAGCGTCGAAGAACGCGCGCTGACCGTGCTATTCTGAAATCGGGCACAGTTCCCGTCCCGCCTCCGGAACGGCTTCCCCGATGAAAACCGAATTCACCGACGTCAGCGAAACCCAGAAAACCATCACCATCGAGATCCCGACCGAGGTGGTGGACGCTGAGATCGATCGCATCGCCCTCGGCTACACCAAGCAGGCTCGGCTCCCCGGTTTCCGCCCAGGCAAGGCTCCGAAGACGATCGTCAAGCAGCGGTTCAAGGACCAGATTCTCCACGACGTGATGCATGGGCTGATTCCACGGGCGGTGGAAGAAGCACTCCAGGAACGCGGTATCGAACCGGTCGACACGCCAAACATCAAGAACGTCGCGCTTGAAGAAGGACAGCCGCTGAAGTTCACGGCGGCGGTCGAAACGGTGCCTGCATTCGATCCGGGTGATCTTTCCGCCATCACGCTTCATCGCCCCGCGGCCGAGGTGACCGACGACGCGGTCAACGGCATGCTGCAGCGTCTTCGCGAGCGCGCGGGCAAGTTCGAACCTGTGGAAGGACGGCCCGTGGCGGATGGTGATGCGGTGGTCGCCGACCTGGATCGCACCGGTCCCGATGGCAATACCGACCATCACGACGGCATTACCCTCCAGCTCGGGGCACCGGGCAATCCGCCCGGGTTCGACGCCAACCTGATCGGGCTGAACGAGGGAGAGAGCAAGACCTTTGCTATCCACTTCCCCGAGAGTTATCCGGCCGAGGAACTTGCGAACACGGATCAGACCTACAGCGTGAGTGTAAAGGGGATCCGACGCCGCGTGCTGCCGGAACTCGATGATGAGTTCGCGAAAGACGTTGGCGAGTTCGAATCGCTCGCCGCGTTGCGCGACCGCGTGAGCAGCGATCTTCGTGAAGAAGCAGAAGAGAACAGCCGGCGGCAGGTGCGCGGCGAGCTCTTCAAGCAGTTATCCGCACGCATCACATTTGAGCTACCGGCGTCGCTGGTCGATCGGGAGATGGATCGGCGGCTGGAAGAGTTTGCCCGTCAGCTCATGTCCCAGCATGTGGACCCCCGCCAGGCAGGTATCGACTGGGCGCAATTCCGTGAAGCTCAGCGGGAAGCGGCCCGGGACGCAGTGGCAAGTGCCCTAGTTCTGGACGAAATCGCCCGCCGCGAGCAGATAACGGTCAGCGGCGAAGATGTCGATAAAGAGATAGAACGGTTCGCCACGCGGGCGGGCCGGACGCCGGCGGCCCTGCGGGCCCAGCTTGAAAAGGAAGGCGGAATCTCCCGCCTTTATGCGGGTTTGCGGCGGGAGAAGGCGGTTGACTTGGCATTGTCGCGTGCTAACATCATGGCCGGGTAGCCGGAAACCTCTAGGTTTCCGGACACGCTCGGAGGCCTGAAGACCCTCCGGCTACCAAACCTGCCCATACAAATCTCACGCGACAATCCGACGCGACCCGGACGATATGCGCCATAGTTTCGAGCCACGCGCCCAGCTGGTGCCGATGGTGGTCGAACAGACCAATCGCGGCGAGCGAGCGTACGACATTTATTCGCGGCTGCTGAAGGACAGCATCATCTTCATCGGTACGCCGATCGACGATGGGATCGCCAACCTCGTGATCGCGCAGATGCTGTTCCTGGAAGCGGAAGACCCGGATAAGGACATCATGCTGTATATCAACAGCCCGGGCGGATCGATCACCGCGGGGCTCGCGATTTACGACACGATGCAGTTCATCAAGCCGTCGGTGCAGACGATCTGCATCGGGCAGGCGGCGTCGATGGCTGCGGTGCTGCTGGCGGCGGGGACGAAGGGCAAGCGGTTCTCGCTCCCCAACTCGCGCATCGTCATCCACCAGCCGCTGATGCAGGGCCTGGCGGGGCAGGCGACCGATATTGATATCGCGGCTCGTGAAATCCTGCGTATGCGGGAACGGCTGAACGAGATCCTCGTGCACCATACGGGGCAGCCGGTGAAACGGATCCAGGAGGATACCGAGCGCGATTACATCATGTCGGCGGACCAGGGGAAGGAATACGGGATTATCGATGACGTCATCCGGAAACGGGTGTAACATCGAGGGAAAAGCCGCACAGTATGGTCAAGAAGAACGGCGAGACTGAGATTCTCCGCTGCTCGTTCTGCAATAAGGACCAGAACGACGTCCGCAAGCTGATCGCGGGCCCGACGGTCTTCATCTGCGACGAATGCGTCGAGGTCTGCAACGACATCATCGCGGACGACAACCGGTTCGAGAACCGCGGCGTCCGCTCGTCGCTGCCCTCGCCGCCCGAGATCAAGAAGTTCCTCGACGAGTACGTCATCGGCCAGGACCGCACCAAGAAGAAGCTGGCGGTCGCGGTCTACAACCACTACAAGCGCATCGAGATCCAGAAGCAGCCGCGCAGCCGGAACGATGTCGAGCTGATCAAGTCGAACATCATGCTGATCGGGCCGACCGGCACCGGCAAGACGCTGCTCGCCCAGACGCTGGCCAAGCTGCTCTCGGTCCCCTTCACCATCGTCGACGCCACGACGCTGACCGAAGCCGGCTATGTCGGCGAGGATGTCGAGAACATCATCCTCAAGCTGCTGCAGGCCGCCGGCGGCGATATCGAGAAGTGCCAGCAGGGCATCATCTACATCGACGAAGTCGACAAGATCTGCCGCAAGGACGAGAACCCGTCGATTACGCGCGACGTCTCCGGCGAAGGGGTCCAGCAGGCGCTGCTCAAGATCCTGGAAGGCACGGTGGCCAACGTCCCGCCGCAGGGCGGCCGCAAGCATCCGCACCAGGAGTTCTTCCAGATCGACACCACCAACATCCTCTTCATCTGCGGCGGCGCGTTCGTCGGGCTGGAGAAGGTGATCGATCGCCGGGTCGGAAAGAAGACGCTCGGCTTCAAGGCGGACGTCAAGTCGGTCCAGAAGCGCGAGGTCGGCACCACGCTCGAACAGGTCGAACCCGAAGACCTGATCAAGTACGGGCTGATTCCTGAATTCGTCGGCCGCCTGCCGGTGGTCGGCACCCTCCACGAGCTCGACAAGGCGGCGCTGGTCCAGATCCTCACCCAGCCGCGCAACGCCATCACGCGGCAGTATCAGAAGCTGTTCGAGTACGAGAACGTCAAGCTCCGGTTCACCGACGATGCGCTCGAAGCGATCGCCGAGTCTGCGCTGACCCGGAAAATCGGCGCGCGCGGGCTGCGCATGATCATCGAAGACCTGATGCTCGACCTGATGTACTCCGTCCCCGGCCAGAAGAAGCTGCGCGAGGTGGTCGTCACCCGCGAAATCGTCGAAGCCAAGGACAAGTCGATTACTCTCATCGAAAAGGCTGGGTAGTGGAAGTCTACGAAACCCTTCCCATCGTCCCGCTCAGGGACGTGGTCGTCTTCCCGCACATGATGATGCCGTTCGTAATTGGACGGCCGTCGTCCACGCGCGCGCTCGAGCACGCGCTGTTGAAGGACAAGCGGATCTTCCTCGCCGCGCAGCACGACGCGTCGATTGACGATCCGAAGACCGACGACGTCTACACCATGGGCTGTGTCGCCAACGTCGTCCAGAGCCTGAAGCTGCCCGACGGCAACATCAAGGTGCTGGTCGAGGGCGTCGATCGCGCCCGGGCGGTCGAGTGGAAGGAAGACAAGGGCTTCTACCGCGTCGTCGTCAAAGTGCTGGCCAGGCAGAAGGAAACCGCCGGCGACGTCGAAGCGACGATGGGCCGGGTGGTGTCGTTGTTCGAGCAGTACGTCAAGCTGTCGAACAACCTGCACTACGACGCGATGATTGCCGCCGTCCGGGTCGACGACCCGGGCAAGCTCGCCGACACGATCGCCGCGCACCTGCTGGTGGGCGTCGACGAGAAGCAGAACCTGCTCGAAATCATCTCCCCGCTCGAACGCCTCAACCGCATCGCCGGGATCCTCGAGATCGAGGTCGATAAGCTCCAGGTCGATCGCCGCATCCAGTCGCGCGTCAAGAAGCAGATGGAGAAGGCGCAGAAGGAGTACTACCTCAACGAGAAGATGAAGGCGATCCAGAAGGAACTGGGCCGCAAGGACGAGAAGGGCAACGAGATCGACGAGCTGAAGAAGAAG
>DASRPK010000191.1:0-2953 GCA_035646395.1 Gemmatimonadaceae bacterium
GAGCACACGATGTTCCTGATCGTCGAAGCGTCCGAGGAGAGCCGGCTGCGGGAATTCATGCAGCCATTTCAGAGCGCGGGCAGTCTCGACATTTATCCAGCCTCGACCTGTGTACGCGCGGTGGCGAGTGGCGGCTGCGCGGCGCCGATGCCGGCAGCCGCAGACGTTCCCACACAGGATCCGGAAGAACCCTGCCAGCAGGCCATCGACGCCGGCATGGTCGTGCACCGGGCCCACCCGCTCAACTGCGAAACGTCCCTCGCGGTGCTCGTCGGGAGCGTCGTCATGCCGAACACGCGCTTCTACATGCGCAACAACTTCCGGATGCCGACGCTCGACGGTGAAACCTTCAGACTGTCAATTGGTGGCCTCGTTGAACGGTCGCACAGCTTCACGTCCCGCGAGCTCCAGAACATGCGCTCGACGACGCAGGTCGTCACGCGGGAGTGTGCCGGCAACGGCCGGGCCCTGTTCGATCGGCCCACCGAGGGCGAGAAGTGGGGCCTGTGTGCCGTGAGCACGGCGGAGTGGACCGGCGCGGGTAGAGGTGAGCATCAACGGCGGCGACTGGCAGGAAGCGCGCCTCGTGAGCGAGCGCAATCGCAACAGCTGGCAGTGGTGGGAACTGCTGACGCGCGTGGACAAGGCGGAGCACCTGGTCCTCCGCGCCCGAGCGACCGATCTGGCCGGTCGCACTCAGCCAGATCGCGCCGAGTGGAACCGGCTGGGTTACGGGAATAACGCGATCCAGGAGGTCCCGATTCGCGTGTCCTGATTGAGAGATCGGGGAGTGTTACTGTCCGAAGACGCGCTCCACTTCATCGAGCAGGCTGTCGATCGTGACCGGCTTGGTGACGTAACCCGCCGCCTGAATGGACGCCGCCTTCCCGCGAGCGTTGCCATCCGCTGTGACGGTGATTACCGGGATGGACGCGAACGCCGGCACCTTTTGCTGCTCCTCGTGGAACTTCCACCCGTCCATCACCGGCATCATCATGTCGAGCAGGATCAGATCTGGATGATCGATCGTCTGGAGACGGTCGAGCGCCTCAGCCCCGTTGCCGGCAACGGCGGTGCGGTATCCCGCGGATTCGAGGACCTCCGCGACCAATTGCCCCAGGTCGGGATCGTCCTCGACGACGAGGATGAACTTCGCGATCGAGCGCGGGGATTCCTGTGCACTCGACCTCAGTGCCGGCTCAAGGCCTCTTCCCTCCATGTGCCTCCTTCGTTGAGAGTGGTGGCCCCCTTGGGAAGATCAATCGTGAACGTCGATCCGGCTCCGGGCTGGCTCTCGACGCGAATCGTCCCGCCGTGCGCCTCGATGAGCTGACGCGCGATGTAGAGTCCGAGCCCCAGTCCACCGAATGCGCGCGACGAGATGGCTTGCTCGTAACGATGGAAAATCCTCTCCACGTCCTCGGGAGCGATGCCTATCCCGTGATCGGCAACGACCAGGCGTCCTGTGAACCCTCCATTCTCGACGCTGATCTCGATCGGCTTGCCGCCGCCAAACTTGAACGCGTTGCTGAGCAGGTTTGTGACGACCTGCTCGATGCGACTGCGATCCCACATGCCAACGACGGGCATCGTCGTCCTGACCTCGATGGAGGAATTCGCCCGTGCGGCTTCCTCACCAAGACGGCCCACAACGTCACGGACGACGGCACACAGGTCGATTTCCTCGAACTCGAGTCGAAGACGGCCCGCGGTGATGCGCGAAACGTCCATCAGCTCCCCGATCAGCCGGGTCAGACGTTCGACCTGTCGATTTGCCATCTCCAGCTTCGGCTTCAGCTGCTCCGGCGAGAGGGGAGCCTGGGGCAGCCGCCGCGGCGGCTGGAGCAGCGTCTGGATCTGCAGCTGCAGCGCGGAGAGCGGGGTCCGCAGCTCGTGCGACGCCACCGAAAGAAATTCGTCCCGCGCATGGACCGCATCGACCGCCTGGCGATAGAGAAGCTCACGTTCGAGCTGCGTGTGCTTCCGCTCGGTGATGTCGCGAGCGATGGAAACGATGCGATCGGGACCGATACAAATGAACTGTACGGAGACGTCGATCGGTCCCGCCGACGGATCTTTCCGCCGAAACTGCGTTTCCAGCAGGATGTGAGGCTGAGAGCCGTCGAGGAGAGGCGCCAGGAGCTGCAGTAAGCCGGCGGCGTCGTGGTCAACCATGAAGTCGGCAGGCGCCATGCGAAGCAGTTCGTCCCTGGCGTATCCGAGCAGGACGCTCGCGCCGTGGTTCACGTACAAGATGTGCCAGCTCGTCGGGTCAAAGAAGATGACCGAATCGGGCTCCGCGTCCAGGGTGCGCTTGAACTCCGCCTGGATTGCCTGCACGCGCTTTTGATCTTCGATGTCGGTGAACGTGCCGACCCAGGAGACGATCTGGCCGGTCGGGCTCCTCTCCGGGACCGCCCGACAGAGATGCCAGCGGAACACGCCGTCGCACCCTCTCCGCAGACGGCACTCGGTCTGGAACATCTCGCCCGAACGCACGGCGTTTTCCCATTCGGTCAGGCATTTCGCCGAATCATCGGCGTGAACGATTCCCAGCCAGGAACCGGCTGCGTGCTCGACCGACAGGCGCGTGTATTCGAACCAGCGTTGATTGAAGTAGTCCACGGTACCATCCGGGCGGGCGGTCCAGACGATGTGGGGAATCGCCTCCGCAAGGGAGCGGTAGCGCCGCTCGTTCGCGAGGCGCAGGTCGATCAGGCGGAAATCGCTTTCGTTCCGTTGCGCCTCGAGCAGGAGCGCGGCCTGCTCCTCGTTTCGCTGTTTCTCCTGGAACAGCTGTGCGAAGACGGCAACCTTGGCGCGGACCATGTCCGGCGCCAACGGCGTGATCAGGTAGTCGGCCGCCCCGACTTCGTACCCTCGATGGGCAAGATCCGCGTCGGTCGCCTCAGCCGTCAGGAAGACGATCGGGACCGTTGCGGTCCGTTCACGC
>DASRPK010000192.1:0-34515 GCA_035646395.1 Gemmatimonadaceae bacterium
GACGAGGAGCGCATCAAGCGGTACGCGCTGTTGCGGGTGTCGAGCGAGGGGTTTCTCGAGGAGATCGTCGAGAAGCCTGACGAATCGACGTTTGCGTCGATGGGAGCCCACGCGCTGGTGAGCATGAACCTCTGGGCCTTCACACCGAAGATCTTCGACGCCTGCCGCCGCGTGAAATCCTCGGCGCGCGGCGAACTGGAACTGCCTGACGCGGTGCGCATTCTCATGAAGGAGCTCAGCGAGAAGATCCAGGTGATCCCGTTCAAGGCGGCGGTGCTGGATCTCGGGACGCGGGCGGATGTGGCTTCGGTGGATGCGGCGTTGAGGAATATGAGACCGGTGCTATAACTGACGGGCAGGCGGGCAGGCCGGCAGGCGGGCAGACGAACAACGCTCAGTCACGATTCACGATTCACGATTCACTCTTGCGTAAACTCGTAGAGCTCGGCCTCTCCGAACCGGAAGCCTCCGCAAAGACGCCGCTCTACGACGCGGCCGATCGGGCGCTCGATTCGGTGGACGCCGAGGAACATCGATGGTCGCTCTGGGTTCCGGGGCGGATCGAGGTGCTCGGCAAGCACACCGACTACGCGGGAGGCCGGAGCCTCGTTTGCGCACTCGAGCGGGGGTTCTGCGTACGGGTCGCGCCGAGGCGGGATGCGATGGTTCGCGCGTGTTCGCTCGACAAGAGGGCGGTTTTCGAAACCAGCCTGACGAGTCCCGTCCCCGGGAAACCCGGGACATGGACGCAATATGTGGCGACCGTCGTCAACCGGCTGTCGGCCAACTTCGACCGCGTCTCGCGTGGGGCGGACATCGCTTATGCGTCGGATCTTCCCGCCGACGCGGGAATGAGCAGCTCCAGCGCGTTGGTCGTGGCGACGTTCATCGCGCTCTCAAAGACGAACGACCTGCGCAGCAACACGATCTTCCGCGACATGATCTCGTCAGGCGAAGAACTGGCGGCGTACCTTGGCGCGGTCGAGAACGGGCGCCCGTTCCGTAACCTGGCCGGTGATGAGGGGGTTGGCACGTTTGGTGGGAACCAGGACCAAACGGCCATTCTTTGCAGTGAGCCGAGTCAGCTCGTTCGGTTTGCCTGGGACCCTGTCAAGAAAGAAGGGCTGTATCGGATCCCTGGCGGATACGTGTTTGCCCTCGCCTCGTCAGGCGTTCACGCACCAAAGTCCGGTGCGGCGAGGGCCAAGTACAACCGGGTGTCGCTCGCGGCACGGCGGCTCGTCGAGCTATGGAACAAGGACACCGGTCGCACTGACGTTATGCTCGGCTCGGTCATTCGCAACGTGGAGGGGGCCGCGGACCGGATCCGGACGCTGGCGGCGAAGGCTCGTGGGGGGACGTTCACGGCCACCTACCTCAAGGGACGGTTGGAGCAGTTCATCGAGGAGACGTTCGAGATCATCCCGGCGGCGTCGGACGCGCTGGATCGGGAATCCCTGACCGAATTCGGATTGGTCGTGGATCACTCGATGCGTCTTGCCGAGGCCCACCTTGGCAACCAGGTGTCGGAGACCGTGACGTTGCAGCGTTCCGCTCGTGAACTGGGTGCAGTTGCTGCCTCGGCGTTTGGCGCGGGTTTTGGTGGGGCGGTCTGGGCGTTGGTGGCGGCGTCTGACGCTGACGCGTTCCTGACGCGTTGGTCGGAGCGTTATGCGAAGAAGCACCGTCGGGCGTCGAAGGAGGCTGTGTTCTTCCTGTCGCGCGCAGGACCCCACGCCTATCAGTTCTAGCTGCCGGGTAGGCGGGTAAACGGGTAACGGGCAGCGTCGATTCAATCTCCGATGCTACCCATTCGAGCCGCAATCAAATCGCTGAGACGCAGCCCGGGTTTCGCGACCGTTTCCATCCTGTCGCTGGCCGTTGCGTTAGGCCTGGTGGCGGCCGTCTTCGGGCTTGTTGACGGCATCCGGAATCCGCGCACTGCTACGCGCGATCCAGAGCAGCTCTTCGCCGTTAATATGAAAGGGACTGGGGCTTCGGGCACTGTCACGGCCGCAGACCTCATCGAGGTGGTTGAGACCCGAATGCCGACGGTCAACGAAGTCGCATTCGAGTCATTCGGTGCAGGCGAAGCCGTATTCGAGAAGAACATTCGCCTGCAGACCAGCGGCGCGCGGGTGAGCGCGAACTGGTTCGCTGTACGGGGAGTTCGACCCGTGGCCGGGCGCGTCTTCAGTGAAGCGACCGCCGATGAAGATGCCGTTGCGAGTGTCGTGATCTCCGAACGGATCTGGAAAACGGTATTCGACTCCGACGAGCGTCTCGAGCGGCTGTCGTTGAGCATCGACGGTGCCGCAGAGACCAGACGCGTGCAAGTGATCGGCGTCGTCCCGATAGAGCTGGCCGCGGAAACGCGTGAAGACTACTGGTTGTCGCTCCCGCGGGACGTGAAGGCATTCGCGCGAACGACACGGGGCGTCCGGCCGCTCGTCAGGCTGCACCCCGGCAAGACGCACGACTCCCTGAATGTCGATATCAGGAACGCCATCGAGTACTTGACCGGTCTGCACGGCTCGGATCGCGTAGGTTTCGGGTTCAGTGCCTGGCCGCTGGCCAAGGATCCGCTGAATATCAGCGACTTCGAATGGTTGCTGATCGGGGCTGCGATCGCCGTGCTGGTGATTGCCTGCTCCAACCTGGCGAACCTGGTGCTGGCACGCGGGGTCGCGCGCCAGCATGACATGGCGGTACGGCTATCGTTAGGTGCCCGGCGTAGCGACATCATCCGGGGCGTGCTGGCGGAGTGCGTGGTTATCGCGCTGGCCGGAGCCGCTCTGGGGATTCTGGCAGCGGCGTGGGGCTTCGGCCTGTTGCGGGCCAGCATGCCGGAACGCCTGCCCGCCGGCGCCCTCGTGATCGCGATGAGCTGGCGGGTGATTGCCCTGTCGTCAGGCGCAGCAATTTTGTCGGCGCTCGTGTTCGGTCTGCTGCCGGCGCTTCGACTCTCCGACATCCAGCTCTCTGAACACATCAAGGAGAATTCCGGAACGACCACCAGTCGCAAGCGGGTGAAGTTCCCCGCTCTCGTCATCGGCCAGGTGGCGCTCTCGCTGGCGATGCTGACCGGCGTAGCGCTCCTGATTCGAGCATCGCAGGAGGTGCGAGCGGTTGACTTCGGGTTTGACCCGGCGCGCTTGCTGCAGGTCAGTGCGTTCTCACGCGTCCGAGCGGATACGGCAGAATCGGTCCGGCTCGCGCTCTGGGCGGCCACCGAGACGCGATTACGGCAGTATGCCACGGTGGAAGCAGTTGCCTGGCGAAGTTATGTCGACACCAAGCGTTCGCCCGGACTTACCGGGGAGCGCACTGGCGGTGCGTTCCGCACGCGCCCGTTCGAGGGGTATTCGTATGTCAGTCCCAACTACCTTCGAACTATCGGGATCGGTATCGGCAAGGGTCGCGATTTCGCGGATCATGACGCGTTAGGTGAAGGTGTGGTGATCGTCGATTCAGTCACAGCTCTCAAGATCTGGGGAAGCGAAGATCCGATCGGCAAGCTGGTGAAGTTCGGGCAGCCGGACCGCATCAGTCCCTGGTTCCGCGTCATCGGTGTCTCGCGGCCAATGCGATCCGATCTGCAGAGACATGCCGGCGAGGAAAGGCCGGCGCAGGTTTACTTCGTGGGTAAGGCCGCATTCTCCAAGCCGTTTGGCGAGCCTGGAATCAAACCCATCCGCGCATTCGTCCCTCAGCGGGCATTCATCGTCCGGGCGAAGGCAAAGGACATCGCTGCTTTGCGCCTTGAAATTCCGCGGACAATGCGGAGCGCCCTTCCCGCGCGAGGTATTGTGGGGGTGTACGGTTTCGACGATCAGCGGCAGGAAATGCTGGCGCAGCAGCGTTTCTTCTCGCGCGTCCTTGGCACGTTCGGTCTCCTGGCGCTGGCGTTATGCGCCGTCGGGCTCTTCAGCGTCCTGTCCTACTCCGTGTCGCAGCGGATGCGGGAGCATGGCATCCGCGTCGCACTGGGCGCGTCCTCGAAGCACATCTTCACCGATGTCCTGCACGAGGGGGCGATTCTGGTGGTCGCGGGAACCGCCGTTGGCGGACTGGCGACGATCTGGACCAACAAGCTGGTCGACCCGTACATCGGAATGCTCTATCACATTGACGTACGAGCACTGGTCGCGGCCGAGTTCGTGCTTGTGGCGGTCGCGCTGCTCGCGATGATGCGCCCCGCCCTGCGCGCGACAAAAACAGATCCGGTCCAGGTCCTTCGGGCCGTGTAGTCCGCGCTTCCGTCGCCGTTCCGACGTTCCCAGAAACATTTCAACACGGCGGTCACAGGGGTCACGGAGCCAACCCGTGCTGCAACACTATCTGAGCGAGGGTGGGCCCCGTGACCACCGTGTTCTCCGTGTTAAGATCTTTTACTGAGTTCTCCCTGACAACATTGATGTCGGCCTAGCAGCGGTTAACCGGCGAGACGTAAATTTGCCGCGCGAGCATTCCGGGGAATTGCGTGGCCATTTTCGACAAACTCGCCGCAGGTCTCGAGAGCAAATACCGCATCGAGCGTGAATTGGGCGCCGGCGGTATGGCACTCGTGTATCTCGCGCGCGACCTCCGGCATGATCGACCTGTCGCGCTGAAACTCCTCCGCCCCGAGCTCTCGGCTATCCTCGGTGGCGAGCGATTCCTGACCGAGATCAGGACAACGGCAAACCTGCAGCATCCGCACATCCTCCCGCTGCACGATTCGGGCGAAGTGGACGGACTCGTCTACTACGTCATGCCGTTCGTGGAAGGGGAGTCCCTCCGTGACCGATTGAATCGCGAGAAGCAGTTGCCTGTTGAGGACGCCGTCCGGATCGCGCGGGAAGTGGCGAACGCGCTCGACTATGCACACCGGCGTGGTGTCGTGCATCGCGACATCAAGCCGGAGAACATCCTGCTGCATGACGGGCAGGCCCTCGTCGCCGACTTCGGCATCGCGCTGGCCGCGTCGCGCACCGATGGGTCCACCCGCCTCACCGAAACCGGGATGTCGCTCGGGACGCCGCAATACATGGCGCCCGAGCAGGCGATGGGCGATCGCGACATCACGGCAAAGTCGGATGTCTACGCGTTAGGCTGCGTACTGTACGAGATGCTGGTCGGAGAGCCGCCGTTCGCCGGCCCCAATCCACAGGCGATCGTCGCGCGGATCCTGACCGAGCAACCACGGGGCCTGACGTCGCAACGGCAGACCGTACCGCCTAACGTGGAGGCCGCCACGCTCAAGGCGCTGCAGAAACTCCCGGCCGACCGCTTTGCGTCGGCCGCACAATTCTCGGAGGCGCTTGGCAACAGCGGGTTCACGGCGCCGCACTTCAGGAATGTCGTCATTGTTCCTGCCACGAAGCGCGCATGGAACCCTATCGCACTGATCGCCGCCACCGTGGTAATCACCGCGCTGGCCACGAGCGCCATCATGCTCCAGCTCGCGCCGGAGCCGCCGCCGCTCCCGATCGTCCGGTTCAACGCACCGTTAGGTGACGGGCGGGTCCTCGCTGCCCCCGCGAGATCAACACTGGCGATCTCCGACGACGGGTCCACGTTGGTGGTGACGACCGCCTATGGATTGGTGCGTCGTGCGCTCGGCGCGCAGGCGTTTGAGACGGTCGCGGGCTCAGCGTCCCGTCAGGTCGGGATTTCGAGCCCCGCTATCTCACCGGATGGTCGGTCGGTTGCGTATTGGGCGGGCGGAGCGATCTGGAAGCTGCCGATCGCCGGTGGAACGGCAGCCGAACTGACTCGCACGATCGCACCGCTGGGGATCGACTGGGACGAATCCGGCATCATCTACACGAGTGACAATGACGTTCACCGCGTCTCGGCTGACGGTGGGACGCCAGAGGTCATCATTGACTTGCCGTCGGGCTATTCGCCGCTCGGGCCGCAAGCGTTACCGGGTGGCGCTGACATTCTCCTCACGGTAGCCGAGGGAGCAGCTCCGGACCGCTGGGATCGCGCGCAGATCTTTGTCGTGAATACCTCAACGAAAGAACGCATCATGGTGGTTGATGGCGGATCTGACGCCCGTTATGTGCCGAGCGGGCACGTGGTCTTCTCGCGTGGCCGAAGTCTGCTGGCGGTGCCGTTCGACCTGAAATCAAAACAGGCGACGGGGGCACCAGTTGCTGTGGTCGATGGTGTGCGACGCGGGCCGACCGGCACAACCGGCACTGCGCATTACGCGGTTTCAAACAGTGGCGTGCTGGTCTACGCGCCGGGGCCCGAGACAAATGTCTCGGCCACGGTGGATCTCGCCTTCACAGACCGTACCGGAAAGACGGAGCTGCTGGGCCTTCCCTCGGCGCGTTACGAGTATCCACGAGTGTCGCAAGATGGGAAGCGTATCGCCATTGGCAGTTCGGATGGCACCGACGCCTTCATAATGGTTTATGATCTCAGCGCATCGAGTGCCATCCGCCGGTTGACGTTGAGCGGTAAGGACCGCTATCCCATCTGGTCAGCGGATGGCGAGTGGGTCGTCTTTCAGTCCACACGCGAAGGCGACGCGGGCATTTTCCGCCAGCGCGCCGATGGGAGCGGCGCCATTGAGCGTCTGACGAAAGCCGACGCGAGGACGACGCACATCCCGGATTCGTGGTCCCCAACCAGCAATGCGTTTCTCTACAGCATAACGAGAAACGATACCACCACACTCTGGTTACACTCGCTGGCGTCCGGGACGAGCGAGCGGTTCGGGGACGTGCAATCGATTGGAAACCTGGTGAATGCCACGTTTTCACCCGATGGCAAATGGATCGCATATTCGACGGGACAACTGGGCACCGCGGCCGAGAACTACGTGTTCGTTCAGCCCTTCCCCCCGACCGGCGCCAGGTATCAGATCTCTCAGACCAGTGAAAATGGGCATCACGCCATGTGGTCGAGAGACCAGAAATCGTTGTATTACGTGCCACTGTACGGGCAGTTCGTCATGCGGTCCATCACGACACAGCCTTCCTTCACCTTCGGAAATCCTGTCCAGGTGCCGCGAGCATTCCCTGTCGCGGCTCCAGTAACTCCGCGAACGTTCGACATCGCTCCCGATGGTCGCGTCATCGGCGTCATCGCCGTGGATTCCGCGAATCGGAGTGGACAATCCGTACCATCAATTGCGGCCATCGATGAGGTCACGGTGGTCATTAACTGGTTCGAGGAATTGAAGGCAAAGGTTAGACGGGAGTGACGGGACTGACGGGTAAACGGGTAAACGGGTAAACGGGTAAACGGGATGACAACTCGCCGGGATCTTCTCAAATCCGCAGCTGCTGCGACCGCCGGGCTGGCATTGAGCCACGTTGCCGGTGATGAAGTGGATGCTGCCACGATTCACCCGTCCGCTGCGGACACCATGGCCGGCGTCCCGTTCGAGCGTCGCGACACTGTTCGCATCGCGATCGTCGGGACCGGACTGCGCGGACGAAGCGTCCTCAATGAGTTGTTAGGCGTCGACAACGTGCGGATCACTGCGCTCTGCGACCTCGCGCCGGAGAAAGTCGAACAGGCGCGCCAGATGATGAAGAAAGCCGGACATGATTACGAACCGGCATTATTTACGTCAGGCGAGCGGGCGTTCGAAGAGCTCTGCAAACGGGACGACATCGACATCGTGTACACCGCCACGCCGTGGCAATGGCATGTCCCCGTCTGCCTGGCGGCGATGAACGCCGGGAAACATGCCGCGACGGAAGTGCCGGCCGCGTACACAATCGACGACTGCTGGAAACTGGTCGATACGTCCGAGAAGACGCGACGACACTGCATCATGCTCGAGAACTGCAACTACGGGTACAATGAGCTGCTGGTGCTCCAGATGGTACGCGCAGGCCTGTTCGGCGAGATCAAGGCCGGCGGCGCGGCGTACAATCACGACCTCCGCTACATCCTGTTCGAGAACAAGGACGAGGGACTCTGGCGCCGAGCACACCACACGCAGCGGAATGGGAACCTGTACACCACGCACGGACTCGGCCCGGTCGCCTTCTATATGGATGTGAACCGTGGTGACCGCTTTGACTTCATGGTGTCGATGAGCACGGAGGAGTTTGGCCTTACGGAGTGGCGCGAAGCGCACGAGCCGAAAGATTCGCCGAAATTCCGGGAGAGGTATGTGAACGGCGACCTCAATCGCTCACTGATCCGCACCGCGAAGGGGCGCGTGATCCTGCTCGAGCACGACGTCACGAGCCCCAGGCCGTACAGCCGTATCAACAGCGTGCAGGGGACGAAGGGGATCTTCGAGGACTATCCGCCGCGCATCTACTTTGATGGCCCGCAAGCGAATCATCGCTGGAAGCCCATCGACGACTTCAAGGCCGAGCACGAACACCCACTCTGGAGATCGTTAGGCGATAAGGCGCGGAGTGGTGGCCACGGCGGCATGGACTACGTGATGGCGTGGCGGCTGGTGCACTGCATGCGTGAAGGGCTGCCGCCCGACATGGACGTCTACGATGCCGCCGCCTGGAGCGCGCCTGGCCCGTTGTCGGAACGCTCGGTGGCAAGCCGGGGCCGGTCGGTGGACTTTCCGGATTTTACGCGTGGTAAATGGAAGGAGCGTCGCCGTACCATCTGAGCCGGGATTGTCTCGCGCGGAGACGCGGAGCCGCGGGGACATCAGGAGCACAACTGTTGCTGTGGTGCTGCTCTCCGCGAACTCCGCGGCTCCGCGTGAACGCAATCCTGTCCAAGCATCGTGCCTTGCGCTACTACGAGCTTGGGTCGATGGAGAAATACATTTCGCGACGGAGCTTCTGTGCTGACGTCGTCGTTGCCGGAGCTGCGGCACTCACCGGCTGCAAGCTCGGGACGACGACCATTCCCGTCACCAGTGACGCCCGGATCAATGCGCTACCGGGTGTCCCACCGACGGCAGCGATCGCGCCCGGCATCCACGATCTGGTGGTCCAGGGATCCGACCGGTTCTGCTGGCTGATCGTGCCAGCGGGCTACGATCACTCGCGTGCGTGGCCGATGACCCTGTTCTTTCGCGGGGCGATCACGCCGGCGCGAAACTACATGGACAACTTCCAGCCGATCGCCGACGAACTGGGCATCCTCATCCTGGCGCCGGAAGCGACGGGTCGAACGTGGGACCTGGTCCTCGGCGGCTTCGGTCCCGACGTGGAGTTCATCAACCGGTCGTTGCACACCGCGTTCCAGCACGTGCACGTGGATCCCGATCGCATCTTCACGTCCGGATTCTCCGATGGCGCGTCGTATTCGTTGTCGTTAGGCCTGACGAACGGCGATTACTTCTCGCGCATTGCGGCCTATTCGCCCGGCTTCATTCAGGCGGCCGCGCAGCGCGGGCAACCCGGGTTCTTCATCACGCATGGCAACATGGACCAGGTGCTGCCGGTGGAGTCGAGCCGGTACATCGTGGAGCAGCTCAAGTCGGCCGGCTATGAGGTCGACTACCGTGAGTTCGACGGACCACACGCGGTGTCACTGTCCCTGGCGCGGGCGAGTTGGGAGTGGATGCTTGGCGGAGCGGGCTAACAGCTCGACGCGTTTGGAGGATCCCACGACATTGGGACGCGAATTCTCGCGAATCGGTAGCGATTTCCGCGAATACGGCACAAAGCGAAAAGAAAAAAAATGCGGTGTTTTCAATTCGCGTTAATTCGCCTTGATTTCGCGGTCATCCGCGTTTCAAACTTCGTGGGATTGTCCAAGCGCTGTGCGTGTCGAATAACACGCCGCATCACCCGGAATCGACTCCGAATCAGGCAAACATGAACGAGTGCCCGAAGTGTCACGGACGCATGTCCGAAGGTTTCGTGCTCGACCATGGGGACTACAACTCGAAGAAGCTGCAGGAGTGGATCGAGGGAGAGCCTGTGAAAAGTTTCTGGCACGGATACCAGACCAATGACCGCGAGGCCTTCGTCGTCAGGACGTACCGTTGCGAACGGTGCGGCTTCCTGGAATCGTACGCGCAGACCCCAGCGGAATAGTTCCTCCCACATCCCACATCCCACGTCCCACGTCCGGCATGCCAAGCAAGCGCGGCTCGGAAGCCACTCCGATCTTCTTTAAAGGGCCAGGTGAGTATCGCGCGTGGCTCGAGAAGAATCACGAGACCGCGAAGGAACTCTGGATCGGATTCTGGAAAAAGAGTACCGGGAAGCCGACCCTCACGTGGCAGGAATGCGTCGATGAGTCGTTATGCTTCGGCTGGATCGACGGCATCCGGAAGAGCATAGACGCCGTATCCTACAAGCAACGCGTCACGCCGCGCCGGCCAACCAGCATCTGGAGTCAGATCAACATCCGGCGTGTCGGCGAGCTCACTGCGGAAGGTCGGATGCGGCCCATGGGTCTGGCGGCATTCGAGAAACGCGACGAGACCAAGGCCTATTCATTCGAGAACAGAACCCGCGCTGTGCTGGGCGCAGCCGAAGAGGCGAAGCTCAGAAGAAACAAGAAGGCCTGGGCAACCTGGGAATCCTCCCCACCCGGTTACAAGCGTGTCGCGAGCTGGTGGGTCATGAGCGCCAAGAAGGAGGAGACGCGACAACGGCGGCTGGCGTCGCTCATTCGCGACACCGCCGCCGGTCGAAAACTCGGACTGCTGAATCCCAGGAAGCCGTAACACCCTGTCCGGCTCAGGGACGTACGGTCACCCCGATCGTGAACAACAGGTCGTTCTGCTGCTGATCCTGCGGCGTCAGGCCTCGCAATGGCAACTTCGCCTGGTCGAACGCGCTCGGCAGGAACCGGATTTCGCTTGCGATCTCGATCGGGCCCGTACCGGCGCGGAAGCCAAGGCCGATGTCGCCCGTTAGGCTCGTCGAGGACGAGGCACCGTTCGTATCGAACATGTACGACTTGAGGCCGCCGCCAACACGCAACGTCGGGCGCAGATTGCTGAACCAGTCACTGGCGGCAAACATGAATCCCGCGGTGCCCAGCAGGACCGACGCGCTGCTCGATCCCGGACCGGCGACAACGCCAAGATTCGACCCGTGGTGCAGCGTGGAGAATGACGCCGAGCCACTGAGGTAGAGCGAGCCCACGAGGACGCCCGGAAACTGCACCTCGAGACCAAAGGTCGGGCCCGGACTGAGTCGAGTGTCACTGGCGCCCGCCGGATCGACGACCAGTGCGCTCCCGTGCGCCAGACCGCCGGAGATAGCGGTCAGGCGTATCGTTCCCGATTCGATTGTTCCCCCCTGGGCCGCCAGCTCTGGCGCGACCAGGAGTCCCATCACCACGAAGAGTGTCAGACGCTTGAACATGTTGGCCTCAGGGGATGGTGACGGACGTAGTAGTAACCGATGGGATGTTCGGGCTGCTGATCACCAGCGTGCGCGACCCATTCGCACCAGTGATGTTCACGTTGAAGGTCGCGACGCCTCCAACCGTGTTCACCGTTGTCAGTGTGCTGCCCGCGTTGAGCGTGCCGCCGCCGCTCTGGATGCCAATCGTGAGTTGGTGACCGTTGACCGGCACCAGGCTCCCGTTTGCACTGCGCAGTTCCACGACGACCGTGAAGTTCGCACCCGCGGCGGTATTTCCCGGCGGTTGCGTCGTCACGACGATCTGTGTCGCAGAAGTCGCCGTGAAGTTGACCGGGCTGCCGGCCAAAGACCCCACGGAGGCCGACAAGGTGTTCGTGACACCGTTGCCTAACGTCCACGAGCCCACGGTGGCTACACCCGTGGCGTCGGTGAGCGGCGTGGCGCCGGTCACGCTTCCGCCGCCGTTGGTGACCGCAAACGTCACCGAAACGCCGCCGACTCCCTGCCCGTTGGCGTCAGTCACGCGGACGGACGGTGGTGTCTGGACCGCCGTACCCGACACCGCGATCTGGTTGTTCCCGTTGAACAGTATCACCTGCGTCGGGGTTCCGGTCGTCGTTGCGTTGAACGTGACGTTCGGCAATCCGGTCGCGGTAGCGACAACCGTGTTCGGGCCGGCAATCGTGCCGTAGGTCCACGAGTTCACCGTGGCGATGCCGGTTGCACCGGTGATTTGCGTACCGCCATTGATGCTGCCGCCGCCCGCGGTCACGGTGAAGGTGACGGTCACGTTCGCGACCGGGTTCCCCAGTGCGTCGCGCACGACGACCGACGGCGGACTGTTCGCGATGGAACCAGCCACGCCACTCTGTGTCACCTGGGACAGCGGCAACATCTGCACCGCCGTGCCACCCGTGGCGGTTGCCGTGAAGGTGACCGATGGAAGGGAACCTGCCGATGCGGTCAGCGTATTCGGGCCCGGCGTGGGGCCGAGGATCCAGGCACCGACGGTGGCCGTGCCGTCTGCGCCGGTGGGAACGGTGCCAATGACGACCGAGCCGTCGCCTGACGCGACCGCAAAGGTGACCGTGATGCCGGACACGCCAACGCCGGCCGCGTCGACCACGCGCACCTGCGGAGCGATCGGCACCGGGCGGTTGACCTGCGACGTCTGCGCATCGCCTGACGTCTTCTCAATCAGGACCGGGGCGCCCGCCGAGCCCATGGCGGTGAAGGTAATTGGAGGCAGTCCGCTGACGGTCGCCGTGACCGTGTTGGGCCCGGCCGTCGGGCCGACGCGCCAGGAACCGACAGTCGCGACACCCTGCGCGTTGGTGGTCGGTGACGCGCCGGTGATCTGGCCGCCTCCTGACGTCAGGGCGAAGTTCACAGTCACGTTAGGCGCTGGATTGCCGACCGCGTCTCGCACGACCACGCTCGGGACACTGGTGACGAGAGCACCCACCGGTGTAGTCTGCGTCGTGGCGGACAGTGCGTTGACCGAGACCGGCGCCCCGGCGCTCGCCGTGGCAGTGAAGACGATCGGATTGTTGGTGACGCCGGCCTGCGGCACCTGCGCCGATAGAAGCTGCGTTCCCGTGGTGGAGCCCAGGCGCCACGTGCCGGCCGACGCGATGCCTTGCGCGTTGGTCACTTCCGAGCTGGTGGTAACGCTGCCGCCACCACTCATGACGCTGAAGAACACGGTCACACCCTGCACGGGAGCGTTGCTGGCGTCACGAGCCACGACCGAAGGCGCGACAGCCAGATTGCTCCCGGCAGTTCCCGTCTGGTTGTTGCCGCCGTTCACCGCAAGCGACGCGATGCGCGGCGGACCAGCCGTCGCGTTGATCTGCAGCGTCGTGCTGCCCGCCGCTGTCACCGTCAACGTCTGCTGACCCGGGGTGCGGCCTAACGTCCATCGCGTCCGTGCCTCGCCTCGGTCATCGGTGACGGCGGTCGCCGGATCGACGCTCGCTCCGGTGCCGGTGACCGCAAAGGCGACGGTTACGCCGGGAAGCGGGCTACCGGTCGCGTCTTCGACTCGAATCACCACGCGTTCCGCGAGTGCTTCCCCCGCTGCGCCGGAAAGGGGCGCGCCCGTGACGTTGGTGACAGCCGCTGGAGGGAGCTGTTCAGAGGGTCCGGTCTCACCGCACGCCACCAGAAACGCGAGCGAGAGGAGTTGCGCGATCGGCCGGCGCAAAGAGAGGAGGCGTGTCATTGACCGTTCTTCTAATGAAGGGGAAGCCGGATGTCGTGCTTGCTTGAAAATCGAAACGCTGAAGCGGATTGAAGCGTACCGACACGCCATTATATGCGCACCCCTGACCTCGTTCGGAAGGTTTACCAAAAATGGCATCTGTCGATATCCGAATCGTTTCGGCCACTTCCCTGCCTTCTCAACTACAGTTGGAAACGGGTTCGCCACCTGCTGGGTCTAAGGTCCACGTGGTCCCTGCCGACTTCGGGGCCTGACCACGATTCCGTCGTTCCATCCCTTCCTGACTCGCCCGTGAATCTCCGCTCGCTACTTCGCCTCGGTCTGGCCCTGATTGCACTCGCTTTCGTGCTGCCGGCTACCCCGGTTTCGGCACAGCAGACTGACGTCATCCGCGGTCGTGTCACCGGTCCGGACAACCGTCCGATCGAAGGGGTTCAGGTCACCGCCACATCGGTGTCGGGTGCCGTGAATCGCAGCACGAGGACCAACGCGGACGGCAGGTTCACGATCACGTTTCCGGGTGGCGACGGTGACTACATCGTGACCATGCAGCGCATCGGCTTCGCGCAGCGCCGGTTCCAGGTGAAGCGCACCGCCGACCAGGACATCCTCGTTGCCGATGCGCGCATGAATGTCGCCGCGCAGGACCTCGACGCGGTAACGGTCCAGGGGGAACGGGCCCGGGTCAATCGAAACAGCACGGTGCCTGACGTGGGCGGTACCGAGCGACCCGTCAACATGTCAGCGTTGAGCGCCGAACAGCAGGGCGATCTGGCGGCAATGGCCGCGTCGCTGCCCGGCGTGACGTTGATCCCCGGGGTCGACGGCGACCCGTCGGGATACTCGGTGCTTGGCCTGACGCAGGACCAGAACAACTCGACGCTCAATGGCCTCGACTTCGGCGGCTCCAACATCCCGCGTGACGCGGGTGTGTCGAGCTCGATGGTGACGGCCCCGTACGACGTGTCGCGCGGGGGCTTCTCCGGCGGCCAGATGAACCTGCGGACGCGGTCCGGCACGAACTTCAAGGTTCGCAACGGCAGCCTGAACCTGGACTCGCCATCGATGCAGTGGACCGATCCGGCGGCCCGTGAGCTGGCGCAACAATATACGAACCTTTCGTTAGGCGGCGGCTTCGCGGGGCCGGTTGCCTATGACGAAGTCTTCTACAACTTTTCGTACCAGCTTGGCCGGAACGCCCGCGACTACCAGACGCTGCTGAACACCGGTGCCGCCGGTCTCCAGGCCGCGGGCGTATCGCGTGATTCCGTGTCGCGGATGCTGTCTATCCTTGGTCAGCACCAGATTCCAACCTCTGTGGGCGGAATACCTAACGACCGGCTGGTCGACAACGGGATGATCTTTGGCGCCTTCGACTGGGCCCCAACGTCGTCGACGACTGGCCAGGCGTTCAACCTGACGTACAACGGTGGCTGGAACCGGCAGGACCCGCTCTTCGGCGGTCCCACCGACCTGCCGTCACGGAGCGGGGACCAGATGAGCTGGAACGGCGGGCTCCAGGCGCGCCACACCAACTTCATCGGCTACTTTCTCAGCGAGACGTCGTTAGGGGTCAGCGGATCGCGCAGCGCGCGGTCCCCGTACCTGACCCTTCCGGGCGGTTCCGTGCGCGTGAACTCCGACTTCGCCGACGGAACCTCGGGCGTCCGCTCCCTCGGCTTCGGCGGCAGTCCGCAGGCGAGTACCAGCAGCACGAACCTCAATGTCGCGTTCAACAACATGTTGTCCTGGTTCAGCATGGATAACCGTCACCGGTTCAAGCTCACCACCGAGCTCCGTCGCGACGGCTATTCCCAGGACCAGACCAGCAACCGGTTAGGCACCTTCACCTACAACTCGCTGACGGACCTCGCCAACAACACGCCGGCCTCATACACCCGATCGCTGCTGCCGCGCGCGCGTGAAGGGAGCCAGATCATCGGGGCCATGTCGCTGGGTGACTCATACCGGGTGAACAGCGATCTCCAGCTCCAATACGGCGTTCGAGTGGATGGTAATCGTTATGGTTCCCGCCCCGATCGGAATAGCGCGGTCGAAGAATTCTTCGGCGTGCGCAACGACGAGGTTCCGAACCGCCTCTATGTGAGCCCTCGGATCGGCTTCTCGTGGACGGTGGGGACCGCAGCCCAGATCGCGGCGTTCGACGGAGCGGTTCGTGGGCCGCGCGCCGTGATTCGTGGTGGAATCGGTCTCTTCCAGAATGCGCCGGGCACGCAGCTTATCGGCAGCGCTATCGACAACACCGGCCTGCCGACGGGCGTGCAGCAGCTTACTTGCGTGGGAGCGGCCACGCCGGTCCCTGACTGGGACCTGTACCTGACGAATCCCTCGGCCACGCCGACGACGTGTGCCGACGGCAGCACTGGCACGCAGTTCGCGAACTCTGCACCCAACGTTTCGCTGTTCGACAATGATTACCAGTCGCAGAAGAGCCTGCGGTCGAACGTGAGCTGGACCGGATCGATCCTCAACAACCGGTTCAACACCAGCATCGAGGCGACGTACTCACGCAACATGAACCAGGCGAGCATGCTCGACCTGAACTTCAACCCCGAGGTTCGGTTCATGCTGCCTGACGAGAGCGGACGGCCCGTTTTCGTGCAGCCGACCAGCATCGTGCCGACGACGGGATCCATCGCGTCCGGCGCCGGCCGCAAGACCGACCAGTTCTCGCGCGTGACGATGCAGACGTCCGACCTGCGCAGCGAAAGCAAGCAGCTGAGCCTGCGCCTTTCTCCACTGTCGTTCAACACGCGGCTGTCGTGGAACGTGGCGTACGTGGTTTCCAACGTGACCGACCAGTTCCGCGGATTTTCGTCGACGGTCGGCAATCCGCTCGATATCGAGTCGGGGCGCTCGTCGTTCAACTCGCGTCACCAGATCCAGTACGGGTTCGGATACAACTTCTTCGATGTGATGCGCGTGAACTGGAGCGGGTCGCTCCGGTCCGGCGTACCGTACACACCGTCGATCGTGGGCGACGTGAACGGCGACGGCTACTCCAACGATCGCGCGTTCATATTCGATCCGGCCCAGACCGCGGACGCGACGCTGGCGGCGCAGATGCAGCAGCTCATCGACAACTCGACCGGCAGCGCCAGGGACTGCCTGCTCAAGCAGCTTGGCCAGCTCGCCGGTCGCGCCAGCTGCACCGGCCCGTGGACGCAGTCGGCGGTGCTGTCAATCTCCTTCAACCCCGTGAAGGTCCGCATGCCGCAGCGGATGAGCATCTCCCTGCAGGTCGCCAACCCGTTAGGCGCGGCGGACCTGATGCTCAATGAAGACGACAACCTCCGCGGATGGGGCCAGGTGCGGCAGCCCGAACAGTCGCTGCTCTACGTCCGGGGCTTCGATCCGGTGGCGCAGCGCTACAAGTACGAGGTGAACCAGCGCTTCGGTAACACAACCCCCGCGTTAACGGCGACGCGGAACCCCGTGCGGGTGACGGCGATGATCCGGATGGACCTGGGTCCGTCCCGCGAATGGCAGAACCTCTCGATGCAGCTCGACCGTGGCCGCACGCTCCGCGGACAGAAGGCGCCCGAGGCAATGCTGAAGGCGATGTACGGCACCGGCGGTATCCCGAACCCGATCGCGCAGGTCCTTCGTCAGGCAGACACGCTCAAGCTGAACGGAATGCAGGCCGACAGCCTGGCGACGATGAACCGGTCGTACGTGATCCGGCTGGATTCGATCTGGGCGCCGATCGCGAAGTACTTCGCCGCGCTGCCTGACAACTATGACAAGCGTGACGTCCAGGATCGTTATGTCGCGGCCCGCAAGGCGTCGGTCGACCTGATGATCAGGTTGTCCCCGGTGATCAAGCAGCTGCTCACACCCGACCAGCTGCGCAAACTGCCGAGCTTCATCGCGAGCTACCTGGACACGCGTTACCTGGCGATGATTCGGTCGGGCACGCAAGGCGCGGCGTCACCGTTCGGATTCCCCGGTGGTATGGAGATGGGAATCCCGGCGGCGGCGATGGGTGGTAGTGGGACGGTGATTATACGGCAATAGAGTTAGAGGCCAGAGTCACGAGTCACGAGTCACGAGTCACGAGTCACCAAGGCAAAATGCGCAAATACCTGATACTCGCAGCGTCAGTCACTGCCACTCCGTTGGCCGCGCAGACGCTACCACCCGTCCGCCCGATCGGCGCCACCGTGGCGCGCTCCCCGAACCGATGGGCGCTGCGACGACCGTTGTCGCGCTGACCGGCGGCAAGGTGCTGGTCAACGACATCCTGAAACGCCGGGTGCTGCTGCTCGACTCGACGTTCACACAGGTGACCGTCGTTGCCGACTCCACCAGCAGCACGGCCAACGCCTATGGCAATCGCGCCGGCGGTCTCCTCTCCTATCGAGGCGACTCGGCGCTTTTCGTCGATCCGGCCTCGCTATCGATGCTCGTGATCAACAGCGAAGGCAAGATCACGCGTGTCATGTCGGCGCCGCGGCCGCAGGATGTTGGCTTCCTCGTCGGCGGGTTTAACGGGATTCCCGGTTTCGATGCCAAGGGAAAGCTCGTCTATCGCGCGCAGCCGCAGATGCGCTTCGGCGCCCCCGCCCGAGGCGGCGGCGGTGGCGGGGGCGGTCCAACGATGATGATGCCGGAATTCCCCGATTCAGTGCCAGTCGTGCGTTTCGACCTGGCCGCCCGTTCGCTCGACACCGCCGGGTTCTTCAAGGTGAACAAGCCGAACATGTCTTTTACGCAGACGGCCAACGGTGGAATGTCGATGACGTCGAAGACAAATCCGATCCCGACCGTTGATGACTGGGCCCTGTTGTCCGACGGCACGATCGCGTTCGTGAAGGGTGCCGACTACTCAATCAACTGGGTGGATCCGGACGGCTCGAAGCGGACGACAGGGAAAGTGCCTTACGAGTGGCAGCGGCTCGACGACGAGAGCAAGGCAGCGCTGCTCGATTCGGCACGCAAGGCGATTGAGGAAGCGCGCGAGCGCGCGCAGGCACAGATGGCGGCAGGCGGGAATCCGATGGTGATGATCGGCGGCGCCGGCGACATGGTCGCGACGCGCGTTGTGGTTGGTGGCGGGGGCGGCGCGAATCCTCCGTCGCGCGGCAGTGGAGATGGACGGGGCGCCGCTCCCGGCGGCGCCCGGATCGAACTGCCGGCGGTGACCATGGTGAATGTGGACGAGCTTCCCGATTACCGTCCTGCGTTCACTGCCGGATCGGCGCGTGGTGACCTCGACGGCAATCTCTGGGTGCGCACGACGAGCCCGGTGGGGAACGCGGGCCCGATCTACTTCGTGATTAATAAGCGGGGCGAAGTGATCGATCGCGTGCAGCTGCCCGAGGGGCGCCAGATCGCCGGCTTCGGCAAGAATGGCGACGTGTACCTGGCGGTCCGTGACGCCGAGGGGAATGCGCGAGTCGAGAGGGCGAAAATCAAATAACTTCAGGCCAGAGGCCAGAGAGCGCAGGTTGGAGGGGTGGCGAGAGCCACCCCTCGTTGTCATTATCCGGCACCTTTGTCCTGGAGCGGTGATGGCGGTGACGAACACGCAGAAGATGATCCTCACCGGCATCGGAGTGGGGGTCGTGATCGGCCTCGTCGTGGGTGGTCTCGGGGCTCTGCTGGGCCTGCCCGCCGGGGTGCGCGGCGGCCTGACGGGAGCGATCGTCGTCCTCGCGTTAGGCTGGTTGAACCGCCAGATGCGCACGACCAGGGAATCCGTCAACAAAGACTAGTTTTTGAGTCCGGCCCGCCTGCCCGCCTGCCCGCCTGCTCGCCTGCCCGCCTGCCCGTTTTTTCCATGCCGTCACCGCTGCCCAAGCTCCGGAAACTCTGCCTTGCCCTGCCCGAGGCCCACGAGGTCGAGGCGTGGGGTGAACCCACGTTTCGCGTGAAGAACAAGTTGTTCGCAATGTACGCCGCTGATGGAAACCATCACGGATCCGGGCGCTCGTCGGTATGGATCAAGGCGACGAAAGAAAACCAGGCACTGATGTTGCGCGCCCAGCCCGATCGGTTCTTCAAGCCACCGTATGTGGGGCCCAGTGGTTGGATCGGCGTGTACCTGGACAAGTCGCCGGACTGGGATGAGGTGCGAGAGCTGCTGCGCGACGGCTGGAAGATGACTGCTCCCAAGCGACTTGTGGCAAAGGCTGAAGAGCCAATCGCGAAGAGCAAGACACGACGCAAACAATGAGCTCACGTTAGGTTAAGAACGAACCATCAGGACGCGGATTGCGCGAATCTGAAATCCGATCACGCGAATCGCTCCGTAGAGATTCCAGCTCCTTGCGATACCGACGTTCCCGCTTGTGTCCGCAGTTACGCTATTGGGTTTGGATAAGCGCTGACTAAGCAATTCAAACCTCCGTGGTCTCCGTGACCCCGTGTTCAAGGCTTTTGCGGAGTTTGCACGGGCTCGGAGGTCTGGGCATCGCACCAACATCCGAATGAGCCCATCGTTTGGCGCGCGGGTCATCGACTTCTACAAGACGCTGAAGCGGCCTCGCCTCACTGGTCTCGATGTCGAGACGCTCTACCCCTTCCGCGATCCCGTCGTCAGGCGGTGCATCGACACGTTTTATTCGAAGTTCTTCAATGACTCGGCGCCGCGCGTGTACCTCATCGGCATCAACCCGGGTCGATTCGGCGGTGGCACGACCGGAATCCCATTCACGGACCCTGTGTCGCTCGAGAACCAATGCGGCATCGTCAACCCGCTGCTCAAGCGGCGAGAGTTATCGGCCATCTTCATCGAGGCCCTCATCGAGCGGTTTGGCGGACCCGGGCGATTCTACAAGCGCTGCTTCATCACGGCGGCATCACCCATTGGATTCACGCGCCACGGGAAAAATTACAACTACTACGATGACCCGAAGCTGCTGGCGGCAGTGCGGCCGTATGTCGTGCGGATGCTTCGCACCCAGCTCGACTTCGGCGCGCGTCGTGATGTCGCGGTGGTGTTAGGCACGGGAAAGAATTACGAGTTCCTGGCCCGTCTCAATGCTGAATACTCGTTCTTCGAGAGACTCGAGGTCGTAGAACACCCGCGGTTCATCATGCAGTACCGCCGTCCCCACATGGCGCGCTTTGTCGACAAGTACGAGGCGATCCTGCGCCCGATCAGTCGCGCGTGACGGACGGGAGAATCTCGCGAATCATGAAGTCGGGTGGACTGGCCTGGTTCGATCCGCCGGTTACAGCGACCACGAGATCGAGGCTCGGAACGACGAACAGCCACTGGTTCAAGTTGCCGGATCCCGTGATCATGACGTCAGCCGTGGATCCTGTGCTGACGGGCATCAGCCACCAGAGGTAGCCGTAGTCCGTTCCATAGCCGGCAAACGTCCGTGGCCGCGAGGTGTGCACGCGCGTCGATTCGACGATCCATGACGCCGGCACGACCTGCGTTCCGTTCCATCTTCCCTGCCGCAGCACCAGGTAGCCGATCCGGGCGAGATCGATCGCCCGCAAATTGAGCCCGCCGCCGGTATGTGGCAGTCCATTGAACGGGGACCGGATCCACGTCTCGGTCGTGATGCCGATCGGTTGAAAGAGTTTCTGCCTGGCGTAGGTGGCAAACGGTTCGCCCGTTACCGATTGCACGGCCGCGGCTGTCGCGATCACGCCGCCTCCGTTGTACTGCCACAGGTCTCCCGGCGCCGCATTCATCGGCTCGCCTAACGCGATAGCCACCCAGTCCCCCTGCGACTCGTTGAGGCGCTGGAGCGGTGAGCCAATATAGGGGGATTCGTGGAAATTGATCCCGGAGCGCATCTGCAGCAGGTGACCCATGGTGACCGCGGGTTTCCGTTCGTCGCCCCGGATCAGCGAGTCGTACTGCGGCAGGATGTCGAAGATGCGGGCGCTGGTCGCGAGCTTCCCTTCCCCGACGGCAATCCCGGCGACGAGCGACGTCACGCTCTTGGTGACGGACTGCATCGTGTGGACCTGAGTCGCCGACGAGCCGTTGAAGTACTCCTCGACAGCAACGTAGCCGTGCCTGACGACGATCAGTGAATGCAGTCCCGGAATGCTGTTAGTCCGTAGTGCCTGGACCAGAGCCGCAAGTCGCTGAGCGTCGAGGCCCACTTGCGCTGGTGCCGCACGGCGCCATTCCGTTGCAGCGGGCCAGTATGTCGCGCCATCGCGTGGGAGTTGCTCGATAGCTCCCTGTGCCGACGTCGCCGGATTACAGCCAAGCGTGCATCCTACAACTACGGCCCAACGGCCGAGTACCGGAAAACACTGAAACACAGAGATCACAGAGAACACAGAGAACACAGAGAATCGTGATGTGTCACGAAAACATTATCGGGGCCCATTGTTGAGCCTAACGTTGGACTCCGTGTTCCCTGTGTTCTCAGTGTTTCAATGTGTTGCGGAGCTTGAAGAGCGCACGTCACGGCGGGATGACTTTGACTTCGCCGAGCTGCTTCTCGATGTCCTTCTTCGTGCCGACAATCGCGATGGAAATTTTCTGCGGATCCAGGTGCTTTTCGGCGGTCGCGCGCACGTCTTCGGACGTGACCGCGAGGATATTCTTCACGTAATTCGTCACGTACTCGTCGCCGAGCCCGTGCAGGTCGACGAACTGGAGCTGGTTGATCAGCCCGTACCGTGAACTGTTCACCACCGTGAAGACGCCGGCCAGGTTGTTCTTGATGCCATCCAGCTCCGCCGGCGGCGGCGCTTCCGTACGGAGTCGATCGATCTCCTTGAAGATCTCGGTGAGTGACGCACCGGTCACGTTCGACGTGACGTCGGCGGTCTCGACCCACATCGACGCCTTTTTCCGTGTCCAGATGAATGAGCCTGGTGAATACGTGTAGCCCTTGTCCTCGCGGATGTTCGACGTGATGCGCGAGCCGAATGCACCGCCTAACAACGCGTCCGTCACGTTCATCTTCACCCAGTCGGGATTCGACGGGTCCGCGACCGGAAGCCCCATCCAGATCGAGCTCTGCACCGAGTTGGCGCGATCGACGACATCGACCTGGCGCCTGGACGTGATGACCGGAGGGCTCTCGGTCGGGGGCGCACCCTCGGCCCACGTGCCGAACGCGTCGCGAATCGCCTGCTCGATCCGGGCTCCATCAAACACGCCACTCACATAGAGGCGCGACCGCTTTGCGCCCAGGTTTTTCGCGTGAAAGTCACGGACGCGACCCACGGTGAACCCGCGCAGCATCTCCTCGGGCGGATAGACATGCGCAAAGGGATGGCTGCCGTACATGATCTCACGGAACCGCTTCTGCGCCAGCGTCCCCGGGGACGACAACGCGATCGCGTTGTTGCGGGCGTGCTTGTCGATGGTGCGCCTGAGGTCCGCTTCATCGAACTTCGGGTTCATCACGACATCGGCGAGCAGCGGGATGAAGGCCGTTGCGCGATCACTCAACACCTCACCCCCGATCGCGATGACCTCGGAGCCAGGGGTCACGTTCACCGAACCGCCCATCTCCGCTGCCTGACGGGAGATGTCCTGGGCCGTGCGTGTCGTGGTCCCCTCGAGGAGCATGTCGCTCATGACCGACGCAAGCGAGATGTCATTGGGCCCCTGGTCGATGATCCCGGTCCGCACCTCGAGCTCCACGGCCACCTTGGGCACCCGACCGAACGGCACGAGCGTGACCTGGAGGCCGTTAGGCAGTGTGAAATTACGGCGCGGGGGAACGCGGAAGTTTTTCGGCGTGCCCGGTTTCGGTGGTGTTTCCTTTCGAGCGGTTGAATCCTGAGCGCCGAGCGAACTGGCCGCCAGAGCGACGATTGCGAATAGCCTTATTGTCTTCGACATGGTATGACTCGAGAACTGAGTGACTATCTCACGCGGAGGCGCGGGGGCGCGGAGAAGAACACATTCATTGCTCCTGTTCTTCGCGAGCTTCGCGGCTCCGCGTGCAAAATGTTCGGGCTTCATGGCGTGCCGCCGCTGGCTGGACGGTCGCTCGCTCCCGGCACAACCGTGTAGATGGTGCGGTTGGTCGATCGCAGATATTCCGCAGCGGTCTTCATGATCAGGTCCGGCGTGACCGCCGCGAAGCCGTCCTCGATCTGGTTGAGCTTCGATGGATCGTCGTCGAAGAGCGCGAACGCTGCCAGCAGGTCGAGCTTGCCGAGGCCGGAGAACTCCTCGACGATCGAGTAGAGCGTCGACCGCATCTTGGTGCGTGCGCGGTCCAGTGTCGCGGAATCGACCGGCGTCGTGCGCAGCGACTCGATTTCGGTGTCGATGACATTGAGCAACGAGTCGGGCTTCATGCCACGATCGTGGTACACGGACACCATCCACAACATCGGTCCCTCGTAGTTGAACATGTTGCCGAGTCCCCAGTTGATGCCGGCCGAGACATCGCTGGTGAGGCCGGTCCGCTGCACGAGGGCGTCGTACAGCTTCGAGTCGCGTCCCTGGCCGAGGATCTGGTCGATCAGGCCCATCGCGTACCACTCGGGCGTCCAGCGCTCGGGGACGTGATACGCGATGCCTAACGCCGGACGGTTGGCAAGCTTGTCGACGCGGCTGGCACGCTTCTCCTTCTCCTGCCGCGGCTCGGAGAGGTCCGGCGGGGCCGGCTGGTCGACCTTGGGGATGGAACCGAAGTATTTCTCCGCCCACTGCCGGGCCTGGGCCGGGTCGAAGTCACCGACGATCGCCAGCACGGCATTGTTAGGCGCGTAGAACGTCTTGAAGAACGACGCCGCATCCTCCAGCGTCGCGGCCTCGAGCTCGGAGAGCTCTCCGTAGAAGTTGTGGGCGTTGTACCAGTTTTCGTTCGCTGTCATCGGCAGGTCGATCCACGGGAACGTGCCATATGGCTGGTTCAGCACGTTCACGCGCACCTCGTTCTTCACCACGTCCTGCTGGTTCCTGAGGTTCAGGGAGTCGATCGCGAGTCCTTTCATCCGGTCCGCTTCGGCCCACAGCACGGTTTCGAGCGTGTGCGACGGCACCACCTGGTAGTAGTTGGTGAAGTCGAAGCGAGTGGACCCGTTCAGCAGGCCACCGTTGCCCTCGACGAGCTTGATGAACTCCATCTTGCCGAGGTTCGACGAGCCCTGGAACATCAGGTGCTCGAACAGGTGCGCGAATCCGGTGCGGCCCTTTGGCTCGTTGCGGAATCCGACGTGGTAATAGACGCCGACGCCGACCGTGGGAACGGTCGTGTCGCGCGAGAGAACAACTTTGAGACCGTTCGGCAGCGAGTAGTAGTCGGCGTCGACGGTCAGCTTGGTCGGCATTGGCCCGCCGGCTTCCGAGCCGGCGCAGGCGGCGATCAAGGCAATTCCGATGAGCGCGTGAGTCGGACGTGTAATGCGCATGAGACTATGGCGTTGAGTGGACCTTGATGCTCTCGCCCGTAGCCCGGTCAGTCAACCTCGCTGGGACAAAGCGTCAACTGAGAGGCCAGAGGCCAGGGGCCATCGGCCAGAGGCCAGGGGCCAGGGGCCAGGGCCAGAAAATCCACCGCTAGCTCGGCGTCTACTCGCAGTGGATATTCTCGGCGATTCGTCACTCCACTCGGTCCTCTCCATGCCCACTACTTACCGAATTCGTTTCGCTCTGGCCTCTGGCCTCTGGCCTCTGGCCTTGTTTGTCGCCTGCACCAAGGGCGATGAAACACCCGAGGCGCGGGCTTCCGCTCCGGTCACTGTGCAAGCGGTGTCTTTTCTGGGTGATTCGCTCCGCGAGTTTCCCATGCCTGCCGATGCACGGGCAACGGCTGATTCCAACCTTGTCGTCGCCAAGGCGTCGTTCGACCGGGCGTCGTCGGACCCCGATTCGATCATCTGGTACGGTCGCAGGTTGGGTTACCTGGGCCGCTTCCGGGAAAGCATCGCCGTGTACACGGACGGCATCGCGAAACACCCGGACAATCCGTGGCTGTACCGGCATCGCGGGCATCGGTACATCTCGGTTCGCGAGCTGGACAATGCCATCGCCGATCTCGAAAAGGCCACGCAACTCACCGCCGGCAAGCCTGACGAAGTGGAACCGGACGGACAGCCTAACGCGCAGAACATCCCCATCGGCACGTTGCAGTCGAACATCGCGTATCACCTGGCGCTCGCCTACTACCTGAAGGGGGATTTCGCGAAGGCGTTGCCGGTCTGGGAGAAGGAACTGGCCGCTGCCAAAAACGACGACCGCAAGGTGTCAACGGGGCACTGGCTCTACATGACCCTTCGACGCCTTGGCAAGGACGCGGAAGCGAAAGCGATGCTGGCGCAATTCCGGAAGGACATGAACGTCATCGAGAACCAGTCGTACCACAGCCTGATGATGCTCTACAAAGGCGAGCTGCCGGCTGATTCGATTCTCGCTCCGACGGCTCCAATCACGAGTTCCGGTACAGGAGCTGTCGCCTACGGCGTGGGCAACTGGCACCTGTACAACAATCGTCAGGCAGAAGCCGAAGCGATCTTCCGTCGCATCATGGGCAGCGGGCAATGGGCTTCGTTCGGGTATATCGCGGCCGAAGCGGAGTTGGCTCGCTTGAAATAAAGGGTGCTTGGGGTGCAGAGGGTGCATAGGGTGGAAATCTCTAACGCACCCTCCACACCCTTTGCACCCTTCGCACCCTTACTCAGCCACAAACTTCCAAACGCCGCCGACCTTCTTCCACACCGTAAAGAACGGAAGCCGCCTCGCGGGCTGATTACCGCTGGCTGGTGCATTGATGTGACCGATCGTGACTCCGAGGTCTCCGCTCGAGGCGACCAGGACCGTGTCCGGTCCCCACGTCAACGTCGATGGCCCGTTTTCGCCGGCGCCGACGCCGGCGCCAATCGCTTCCGGCCCGTACAGGAAGTCGGCCGACTGGCCGCCACCCACGTTCATCGCGTCCGGCGCGGAATTCCGGGTAAAGGCGGGACCCAACCCGATCTTGCCCGCCAAGGTCGAGAAATCACGCTCGGCATCGCCTAACGATTTTGCGTGGCGCGCCACGACGGCCGCATCACGGGTGACCGGCACACCCTTTTCCGGAATGGACGGGTCCCGCATGCCGGTGGGGACATTACCTTCAGCGCGAGGGGCCCGCCGATACACGACAACCTTCCACCCTTCAGGCTTCCGAATCCAGTACGCCAGGTACTTCAACGGAAGCATCGTGGAATCGGCGCGTACGAGGGTCACGAAACCGTAGGTGAAGCCGTGCTGGCCATCGCCGGAGATTCCGCCTCGAATGGGTGACCATTCGATTCGTGCCGTCAGGTTCTCCGGCACGGCGCGCAGGCGGCTGAGCGCGGAGTCGCGACCTCGATGGAACGCGCCGTACGCAGACAGGAAGACGTCGTCGGCGAACAGTCCTCCGAGTGCATCCACGACATTCGTGTTTCGGGCGCGCTTTGCGTGTTCGCGATCGACGGCGAGCAATTCGTCAACGGCCTTGCGTGGGTCTGTCGTCTGTGCGCTCGCGGAGCTCGAAACGATCAGCAGCGCAGCCGTCGAGAGAAAGTGTCGGTGCATGTTCATGGGTGGATGAAGCACCACGAACGGTTGCACCCGCCAGCCCTCTGCGATAGAACAGCATTGCCGGATGACAGGACGTTCCAGGCTGCCACGTTCCGGTCGCGACTGTGTGGCGCTGCGACGGCATCGGACTGCGTCGGCCCGGCGGGACGCTGTTACCTAACGACGGCAACCTGGTCGCTATTTGAACAACAGGGTGTGCCGTGAATGGTCAGTGGACGTGGGATGTGGGACGTGAGAGGAACCGGATTGGCGCGGGTTTCGTTAGGAATCCGGTTTCACCCACGTCCCACGTCCCACGTCCCGTCGCGCTTCAACTGGCCTTCGCGGCGGTTGCGTGGGCCGGCTGCATCTTCTGGAGCACTTCGTCCATCAGAGCGAAAACGGCCTCGCGCCCGGCCGGGTTCTTCAACGCGCCGAATCCGATATGCATGCGTCCGAGCGGATTGGGCTCGCGCGTGTAGGTGTTGAGGCGCTCCACGAACACCGACCGTTCTTCGTCGGTCAGGACGCGGGAGGCACCGGGGAGCAGATGCAGCAGCGGAACGTTCTCGCGCCGTGGCGTGAGCGTCAGCAGCACGGAGTTCGTTGCAATCGATTCGAAGCAGATGGCGCCATTGGTCTTCTCGTCAGGCCGGAACCGGACCTGGGAGGCGCGCGTGGTACTCCACGCAATCAAGGCATCCAGCACAGCAACGAGTCTAGGTCTCTCCACGCCCGCGTTGTCGCGGTACATGAGTTTGATGAATTCTTCGCGTGCGCTGGCGAGGGTTTGTGACATTTTCGGCTCCGGAATGACGTCAGGTGGAGCCCGGCGCTATTGTTCTCAGGCGGGGGCTCCCTAAAGGTAGTCCCTTTATACCCCTTTCGGGCAGTTCTTTGCCTTGCGGAAATGCCCGTGCTGTGCCATCTTACGTCAGCAATGCGCGCTCCGGCGCGCGAGGTCCATAAAATAGTGGCTCGCAATTGCGAGCCACTTTTTCTTTCCCCGCCACAGTGGCGGCCCCGCGCGAGGGTTCTCGCGCAAACAAGTGTCGCCGTTGTGATTCGGGCAGGCCCGTACGGAGCTCCGACCGCAGCAGGACCACATTCAGGAGCTACGTATGCGCACCAAAGGCACAGTAAAATGGTTTAACCCGGACAAGGGCTTCGGCTTCATCACACCCGAAGGCGGTCAGAAGGACTGCTTCGTGCACCACTCGGCGATTCAGGGCAGCGGTTTCAAGACCCTGAACGACGGCGAAACCGTCGAATTCGACATGGTGCAGGGACAAAAGGGTCCGGCTGCGGAGAACGTTCAGCGCACGTCGAACTAACGCGCTCGCAACCAGAAGACGGCCGGTCGGAGTAATCCGACCGGCCGTTTTTTTTGTGGTCTTCCGGCAATTGAGTGGGGGGAAGGAGCGGATTCGCGCCGCCAACAGCCTTTGAACGCGGAGGCACGCAAGGGAAACGCGGAGGTGCGCCGAGGAAAGCAACCCATCACAACAACGATCGCACCAACGACCCAGGAACCACAGCGTCAATTCGAAGCGGCCGATGCTCAGGAAAACTTCGCGTTCCTCAGCGCTGCCTCGGCGCTCTCCGCAATCAAGATGTTTTGACTTTGCAGGATGACTGAGCCACCCACCCGAAACCCTCAAGACCGTTTTCAAGTCAGGTGAGAAGTTGGGGCCGCATCGGTTCCTAACGTGCGAGCGCCAGGGCTCGCGCTACTTTACTCCGCCGGCCGGAAGCCCAGACAAGTAGGCGTGGATTGCCGCGATCTCTTCGTTCGTCAGGTACGTCAGCGAGCCTCGAGCGGCCGATGCCATCATCCCGAGTTCCTTTCCCGGTTCACGGGGCTTCCCGGTGCGCATCAGGACCGTGAATTCTTCGAGGGAGTATCCGAGTGCTCCGGCGAGTGACGGTGTGGGAGATGCGCCACCGGCCGCGTTGGGATCCCCGGTGAGACGGACGCCATGACACTCGGTGCAGATCACCCGCGCCAGGTACTCACCACGTCGCGTGGTGGCCCACGCCGGATCCTGTCCCACGCGTTCCTGCGTCGTGTCGATCAAGGCGACTGATGGCTTGAACTGGCCGAGTGCCACTCCGAGTCGACCCAACAGTCGATAGGAGTTCGGTGGCGTTTCCGGACCCCTGACGGGAACGGTGCGCAAGTAGGCGATGAGCGCGCCGAGTTCGGCATCGCTCATGTGGTAAAAGCCCGGCGGCGGCATCACGAACGGGCTTGTGCCGTCCCTCCGTATCCCGCTGCGGAGGAAACCCGCAAACTCGGCATCGCTGACCTGCGCCAGGCGCCGCGGCACGTTAGGCGCGGCGATGCGAGCGATCATCGGCTCGTCGAAGAAATCGGCCCTCCCCTGCAGCGAGTCGCCGTGACAGCCGAAACAGCGCATGCGGGCGAGCCGGTCACCCTGCGCAAGCGACGCGCTGTCCGAAGGGACTGCCACCGGATACGGCGTGAAGGCGTACCGGCGATTGATGACCAGGTTGCTCAGCACATAAACGACGGAAACAGCGATCAGGACCAGCAGCAAAAGTCCACCAACACCCCTGACCAGCCAACGCATTCACATCTCCTGAAGTCGTGGTTTTCGGAGAGTCGGGATTCTAACCGCGGTCCCCTGTTACAACCAGCCGGAGAGCAGGCGATGACGGTTTCGACGGTATTCCTGCGCAATGGGAAGAAACGGTGGATCGCCCCGGCTTCGGCGCGTCCGTTGTGAGCACCGGCATTCTTCCTGGAGACGTTCATGCTGTTCGCATTCATAAAAACCGCGCCTGGCGCGCATACGTTCGTTGTGCTCTCGCTGGTGGTAGTCGCGGGGTGGGGGTGCGGAGGAGGTGGTGAAGATGGCGGCGGGGGCACAACGAACCCGCCACCGGCTGGGGGCTTCACGATTGCCGCGAGCACGTCGAACATTTCCGTCGCGCAAAGTGCCACGCACGCCGTAACGGTCAACGTGTCACGTACGGGGTCATTCACGAGTCCCGTGAACCTGGCCGCGTCGGGACTGCCGACAGGAGTGACCGGCACGTTTTCTCCCGCGACGGTCGCTTCCGGTCAGGTGTCGAGCACGCTCACCTTTACCGCGGTCGCGAGCGCGGCCGCCGGTGTCAGTTCGGTCACCATAACCGCAGCGGCAACCGGTCAGAGCAACCAGACGATTGCGATTCAACTCACGGTGACGTCAGCACCGGCGCAAACCGGTCCGTTCACGCTGTCGATAAGCGCGACGTCGTTCCTGGCGCTGCCGAGCAATCACGTCGCAACGCCTCCGCTGATAACGATAGCCCGGAACGCCGGGTTCACGGGTCCCGTGGCATTCACCGTGTCCGGATTGCCATCAACACTGTTCATCGGGTTCTCGCCCAGCTCCACCACCGGCAGCACGACGTCGGCGCTCATCCTGAATGCCGGAACGCCTAACGGTACCTATACAGCGCAGATTCGCGGAGCGTCCGCGCAGGGCGACCGGATCATTTCGTTGCAGGTCGTGGTGGCACCGGCGTCGACCGGCAACGTGAAGTGGAAGTGGTGCACCGCATCCACGCCCCGGTACTTCGTCGCCTACAAGGACGGAGCGGGACCTTGGACACGATTGATGCCATCCAACGACTCGGTCTATTCGTTCAACCTTGCGTCAGCGACCGCACGACTGGCGGAGGTGACGATCGACTCGGGCGGGTTCCGTACGACAGTCCATCAGTATACGGCGCAGGAGATGACTGCCCGCGGGGCGGCGCAATGTCGCCTCGTGCAGAACGCCAGCACGCGAACCGCCAGTGGCAGCTTTGGTGGAGTTACTGGATTCCGGACGTCGCAGGTCGGCATGGGATGGTGGTTCGGCTCGGCGAACGGCAACGGGAGCTTTACCATGTTGAACCTCCCCGCCGGCCCGCTGGATGCGGTTGCCGCACGAAACGCTGACTTTCCCGAACCGTCGGCGATTCCGGTGGATCGTATGATCATCCGCCGGGGCCTGAATCCAGCGTCAGGCGCTGTACTGCCCGTCCTGGATTTCGGCGCAGCCGAATCGTTCGCCCCAACAACGGCAACATGGACATTCCTCAACACGAACAACCAGGCGTTCAGCGTGACGCAGACGTTCACCACGGTTGGTGGGACGACGGGGCACTTCGCGCTTGTTCCCGCCATCGACGGCAGCAGCGCCGCCAGAACCATTTACGGAGTGCCTCAGTCGCAAACACAGACCGGCGATCTCCATCAGGTAGTGGCGACGATCGCAACGATCGGGCCCTTTCCCGGTAGCCCGGTCCGGGCAACGCGACAGATCGTGTACTACGGCCGCACGTTAGGCGTTCCGGTCACACTGGCATTTGGACCGGCGATGCCGGCCGCGACCGTCAGCTCAGTTACGCCAGGCTATCTGCGTGCACAGGTTACCGTGCCGGCGGAATACAACGCGGGCGTGTCTTTCGACGTCACGCAGACCACCACTGGGCGCTTCTTCACCATTCACACCACGCGTGGCTACAACAACAACAGCAGTACCTTCGACCTGCAGATGCCCGACTTGAGTGGCGTGCTGGGTTGGGATACCCAGTACAACATTCGGGGTGGCATCGCGACGAATTGGTGGGTGAGCGGAGGTGGGCCGACGCTCGATCACTACGACGGCCGATATCTCTTCAACAGCACGCGTTCGCAATGGACCGGTGCGCAGACGGGAATGACGGCTCCGGTCGAGGGAGCTACGTATCTGATGGCGCGGGTGACGGGGAATACGGTTCCGTAGCAAGGAGCAAGAAGCAAGAAGCAAGAAGCAAAAAGCAAAAAGACTTACCAGCCTCCGCCGCCGCCGCCGCCCGAACTTCCACCTCCGCCGCCACCACCACCGCCCGAGCTTCCGCCACCGGAGCTCGGCGCGGCGACTCCGGCGGAAATAGAACTTGCCGCGGCCACCCACGATCCGCTTGAACCGCCGCCGCTGAACCCGCCGCCGCCTCCGAATCCGCTCCAGCCACCGCCGGCGTGGATGCTTCCGCCTCGACTGCCTGACGAGATGATCATGCTGTCGCCGATGCCTGTTGTCTCGCCGCCAAATGCGCGGAACCACTTGTCCATGTGCCTGGCGAGACCGAACGCGATTAGGTATGGAAACCACGCATCCTTCAGGCGCGGCTGATCCCGTTCGAGCTCACTTGCAAAGTACGCTCGCGCGGTGGCCAGGCGTCGTCGAAAGGCAATCCGCTCGGCACTCTCGCGCGAGCGCGCCTGGTTGAACACACTGTTGGCCAGGGCGATCATCAGGAGCGTCAATCCGGTCAATGCAATGACGCTCGCCTGCATCGCGCCCGTCGCCAGCAATCCCACCACGACGGCCTGGGCGATGCCTAACGGGACGAGGAAAAACATCGCCGAACGGCGGACATCGTGCACCCGGTTCCGCCATACCGTTGCGCCGCCGAGGGCGAAGAAGTAGCTGACCACGATCACCGCGCCGGCAATGGCCAGCACGAGCGCATCTGCCGGTTCGCGGACCACGGCAACGACGATCAGGGCGACCGCGCCGAGGAACGCCAGGAAACTCGGCAACGACGGTGGCTTGGAGGGGTTGCCGGCTGGAACGAGGCGTTTCACGAGATCCTTCAACGGCTTCTGGATCTTCGATGCCGGGTCGAAGCCGGATTTCCTGTAACGCGTGCGAATGCGCTCGGTATCGGTCGTGCGTTCGCCGGACTCGAACAGTGAATCGATCAACCGCCGCTCGTAATCGTGGAAGCGATCGCGGTTCACCAACAGCTCCATGTGCATCACCGGATCCTTGAGAAAGCCCCCGGGGCGCACCTCGGTTTTCATTCGGCCTTCGGCGACGAACCGCGCGAGGATCGCCGTGACTTCAGCGGCATTGGTCTCATTGTCCCACGCCGCGCCCACGACTTCCGGCAGGTGCTTGAAGACGTTTCCGTTCAGCCATCGCTCGTCGATTTCTGCTACCGACGGCAATGGCTCGAGCCGGCCCTGTTGCCGCTCATGCGCCATGAGTCGGCGGCTGAAGCTGACCAGCAGCGTGAACGCGATGACGGCAAGCAATGTCCGTTCGAACGGATCAGCACCCGGCGTTGCCGGAGCGTTCGTGCCGGTATAGCGAAACGGAACGCGAACAATAAATCCCTCCCCAGGCGGCAGATTGCGGGCGCTCCACGTTCCGTTAAACGGAATCGTGGGTTGCCAAATGGGCTCCGTCTCCAGAAGGCGGACCGAGAAGTTTTCCATGATGCCCGGGCGATCAGTAAACGCGAAGTCGTGATCGAGCACCCAGTCCTCGCCCTCGCGTTGAAGGATGTTGGAGAGCGAATACGTCAGTTCATAGGTCAGCGGCGTTTCATTGAACGGCGGATCAGACGGGTTGCGGCTGCGCCATCGCAGGGTGCGCGAATCCGCGAACCGGTATTCATCGACGCCCAGCGCTTCTCCGCCTTCCCGCATGATGTGCGGCTGTCCCGCGGCATCGATACGCCGCATTCCTTCGAACCGAAGGCGCTGGCGGGGGCGTACGTCGAAAATCCGCTCACCGCCGTTCCAGTCACCGGTGAAGACGATGGTCTGCGTCTCGACCACGCGGAGTGTTCCGTCCTCGGTGAGCCGCGCGTCGACGCGCATGTCGCTCCAGTGCAGCGTCCGTTGCGCCGCGACGGGGGATGTGACTGTGACCAGCGAGAATAGAACGCGTAGAAGCTTCATGCGGTGAGTATTCGCGTCATGCAGCCAACGCGCCAGTCGGCGCTTCGAACTGATCCCGTGGCTCGGGAAGGTCCCGGAAGACATTGAACCACAGGGGCACAGAGGTCACGGGGGGAACCTGCGCCTAACAAGGCCCGTAAAGCGGAATGACGTCCGACCCATTCAATGTTGGTGAATGACTTGTATTTCAAAACAGCTATAGTTTTTGTGGCAGTCCCCCGTGACCCCCGTGACCCCTGTGATAAAGGCTCTTACGGGACCCGGCCAAACGTCGGACCTACTCGTAGCGCAACGCTTCGACCGGATCCAGCTTCGCGGCCTGTGACGCGGGAACCATCCCGAACATCACTCCCGTCAGGCACGACGCGAGCAGTGCGGCGACGATCGCGCCCGGCGGCACCGACATCTCCATCGGCGTAGCGCTGCGGACGATCGCGGAGATCATCCACCCGAACAGCAGACCGGTGACCGCGCCGATGGCGGTCAGCGTGGTCGCTTCCACCAGGAACTGCCAGAGGATCACGCGCCGTGTCGCGCCCATCGCCTTGCGCACACCGATTTCGCGGGTCCGTTCGGTCACCGAGATCATCATGATGGCGACGACACCGACGCCGCCCACAATCAGGCCCACCGCCGAGAGCACGAACATCACCAGGAAGAACATCCCGGTCATCTTCCCCCAGGTCTCGAACAGCTTGTCCTGGGTGATGACGGCAAAGTCGTTAGGCTGGCCGGGACGCAGGCTACGCATGCTCCGCAACACCGCCGTCACGTCATCGATGACAGCGTCCCGATCGTCGCCGCGCGGCTTCACGGTGAGATCGGCCCAATCCGTGTTCGC
>DASRPK010000193.1:0-21779 GCA_035646395.1 Gemmatimonadaceae bacterium
GCAGGATATCCGGTACGCGTTGCGCGGACTCCGGCGAGAACCGGCATTCACCGGCTTCGCCATCGCGACGCTGGCACTCGGAATCGGCGCCAACGCGGCAATGTTCGGCGTCGTCGACCGCCTGTTGGTCCGTGGGCCCGATCACGTGAGAGATCCCGAACGTCTCGTTCGATTCACCGCGACTTTGACGCGTTCCGGGGTTGGTGAGGTGACCCACGCAACGCTGGGGTATGTCATGTATGACAACCTCCTGAAGAGTGGGTCGCCCATATTCGAGGGGTACGCCGCGTACACATCCGACGGACAGTTCACGCTCGGTCGCGGCCGCGAATCACGTCAGATCGCTGGAGGCGCGGCAACGGCCGATTTTTTCGCGATACTTGGCGTGCGCGCCGCACGCGGTCGCTTCTTCCTGCCTGACGAGGACGACACATCCAATCCCCAGCCGGTCGTGGTGCTGGGTGACGCGCTGTGGCGTTCCCAGTTCAACGCGGATCCGGCGATCCTCGGCAAGACGGTGCACATTAATGGTGATCCGCTCACGGTCGTCGGCATTGCGCCTCGTGGCTTTACGGGCGTGCAGTTGAATCGTGTCGATGCCTGGATCCCGATGTCTCTCGCCAGCAAGAACGTGACCGACAACTGGCCGCGCGCGTGGAGTGCGCAGTGGCTTTACGTCATTGGCCGGCTGAAACCCGGAATCAGCCTCGACGCCGCCGGTTCGGAAGCAAACCGCGTTTACCAGGTTACCTACGACGGGCGGCCCACGTGGCGGTTCGCCCGTGCGAGAATGGGCGCCACGCCGATCCATTTCACCGCAAGCGGGACCGAATCGACGGAGGTATCAGTCGCGAAGTGGCTTGTCGGCGTGACACTCGTAGTACTCCTCATCGCGTGTTCGAACGTGGCCAACCTCCTGCTGTCGCGCGCTATCCGGCGGCGCGCGGAGGTAGGCGTGCGCATGGCCCTCGGCGCGGGCAGAAAACGCGTGGCGAGACTGTTCGTGACGGAAAGCCTGGTGATCGCGACGTTAGGCGGGCTCGCCGCGCTCGCCGTCGCGACCGGCATTGCTATGCTGGTCCGGAAAGCACTGCTGACGAATGTCGAATGGACATCTTCGCCGGTGAGCCTGCGCGTGCTCACCGTTTCGTTCGTCGTCACGATGATCGTTGGCTTGCTGGTGGGCATCGCACCGGCAGCCCAGGCGGCGCGGGGCTCATTACACAGCGCGATACAACAGGGCCGCGCGCAGGGCCGCCGCTGGCGCGCCGGCTCGTGGCCCACCGTCCTGCAGGCCGCACTCACGGCCTGCCTGCTCATCGGCGCCGGCCTGTTTGTGCGTAGTCTGCACGAGGCGCGTACCATGCCACTTGGTTTCGAGTCGGACCGGATCCTGGTTGTAAATATCGTCTTCGCGGGTCTGAGTGATGCCACGTTCGAGCAGTACATCGCAAATCGCGCCCGGAGGAACGAGGCGTGGCGCCAGGCATTGGAACGGCTCCAAAGACGACCGGACATCGACAAGGCCGCACTCGCCGTCGGTTCGCCGTTCGGGAATGCTTTCGGTGTCGATCTCTTCGTACCCGGATTCGACAGTATTCCCAAACTCGAAGGCGGTGGTCCATTCATCAGCGCGGTGAGCGCGGATTATTTCGCCACCGTTGGAACGCGACTGATTCGGGGGCGGACGTTCCTGCCCACGGAGGGTGCGGCAACCGAACGCATCACGATCGTAAACGAAACGATGGCGCGCACCTTATGGCCACAACAAGATGCCTTGACCAAGTGCATGCGCATCAGTGCCGATACGATGCCGTGCGCACGCGTGGTGGGGATAGTAGAAGATGCGCGGAGGAGCAACCTGCGCGAGGCACCGGCAATGCAGTATTACATCCCCCTCGGCCAGGAGGTGGGTTTTGGAGGGACGGTGCTCATGGTTCGGCCGAGGAGCACGCCGAGTCAGTTCGCGCCCACTGCCACTCAAGCGATCTACGAGGTTGGCGCGATCGTCGATCGCGTGCAGACCTGGCCTCTTCGCGAGAGGATCGATCCACTCCTCCGGCCCTGGAAGCTTGGTGCCACGATCTTCACGATGGGCGGGCTGCTGGCACTCGTAGTCGCGGCGCTCGGCCTCTACAGCGTGATGTCATATTCCGTAGCGCAACGCACCCATGAGATGGGCGTTCGGATTGCGTTAGGCGCGAAGTCGCAGACTATCATCTCGATGATTGTCAGGCAGGGGATGCTGCTCGCGGCGATTGGTGTTGCGGCGGGGATTCTGGTGGCCATCCTGGCCGGCGGCCGGCTAGAAAGCCTGCTGTTCAATACGTCGCCGCGGGATGTCACCATCATCGGGACGGCAGCCCTGGTGCTGATCATGTCTGCCGCCGCGGCGAGCTTCTGGCCGGCGCTGAGGGCTGGGCGTGTTGATCCAATCAGAGCATTGAAGTCCGACTGACGGTAAACGGGTAAACGGGTAAACGGGTAAACGGGTAGCCGATTCACGATTCACAGTATCGGGCCAGGCGGTCTGTCGTTTCGCGCACCTCGTCCATTCGCGCATCGGGATGGATGAGACAAAACCGCAACACCGTTCGGCCGCGGACCTGCGTTGACGTCACCATGGCGTAGCCGTCGGCGGTGAGGCGTTCGACCGCGCGCTCGACGCGTGCGTTGGCTTCGGCAACATCACTCGTCAGGCGGGGCCCAAACGTGACGACCGCGAGCTGCGCCGGCGTCACCACCTCCAACCGCGGCTCGGCGCGAAGCATCTGCTCCACTTCTTCCGCCAGCGTGATGCCGCGGTCGATAGTGTTGCGGAACGCCTCGAGGCCGAAAATGCGCAGGGACATCCACAGCTTCAGTGCGCGGAACGAGCGTGTGAGCTGAACCCCATGCTCGTAAAACACGACTTCCCGCTCAGCCATGCGGCCGACGTCTGCAAGGTAAGAGGCGTTGTCTTCCGGGTGCACAGCGAACGCCTGCCGCAGGTAACGCATGTCGCGGACGAGCACGCAGCCGATTTCGAACGGCTGGAAAAGCCACTTGTGCGGATCGAGTGCGATCGAGTCGGCGAGTTCCAGTCCTCGTAAGGCAGCCCGACCTCGCTCGGTGAGTGCAGCGGCTGCTCCGTATGCACCGTCGACGTGCAACCACATGTCGTTGGCCTGGCAGATCGCCGAGATCTGCTCCAGGGGATCCACTGCACCGGTGTTCGTCGTGCCGGCGCTGGCAACCACGCAGAAAGGTCTCCATCCCTCCGAACGATCCTTCTCGATCGCGGCGTCGAGCGCCGCAGCATCCATCCGCAGTGCATCGTCCACAGGAACCGAGCGGACCTGGTTCGCGGCGAATCCGAGTACGCGCAGACCCTTGGCGACCGAGCTGTGCGCCTGGTCGCTGAGGTAGATGACGGCATCGGGATCAGGACCGCCAAGCTTCACGGCGCGCGCGGTGGCGAGACCGGACAGGTTCGCCATCGAGCCGCCACTCAGGAATAGTCCACCGGCGCCATCGGGAAAGCCGCACACGCGTCGGAGCAGCTCGATCGTCTGCAACTCCACCGCGCCGGGCCCGGAAGCGGCGAGCCAGTGTCCGGCGAACACGTTGAAGCCTGACGAGAGCGCGTCGGCCATCGCGCCTACGAAACTTCCCGGGCCAGGCACAAACGCGTAGAAGCGTGGATGATCGACCGCCGTCACGGCGCCCATGACGTCACGCTCCACCATGGAGAGGACATCGTCCGGTGACGCCGGCGCGTCAGAGAACGAACCGAGTTTTGCGTCGAGCTCGGAGCGCGGTCGCTGGATGGACACCGTGCGATCGCGAAGGGTCTCGATGTGATCGACGATGATATCGACGACGCGATGACCAAACTTTCGCATGTCGTCTGGGGACAACTGCAGCAGGTGGGGATTCGGCATCACCAACCTTAACTACGCTGCGTACTGATTGCTGATTGCTGATGCTGCACGCAGCGTGCTGGTGCTGGTCGCTGCTTCAGAATGGATCGTCGGGAAGAACGACAAGTCGACCTCGACGTTCCCTCGCAGCGTCGAGATGCAGCATTGCAAGTCCGACGCCGGCCGCACCCTGCATGAGACCCGTCTGCGCAACCAGTAACTCGGGGCGCACGCGGTGTTCAGCCTGGATCCACTTCAGTCCATCGCCTTCGGCCGTTGCCCGTGCCAATGTGTCATGGCCGATCTCCTCCGCGTACGCGAGGTGCCGGGCGTCTTTCGAATTCCGATACAGGGAAAGGAAAAAATCGGAGATGCCGCAGTTGCCACAGCACCGGCTGATGTTGTTCCAGAAGCCGGGCGACCGTTCCGGCACCTTCATGTGTTGAATGCCCAGTGCGAGTTGCCTGACCCGCGCGTCCCATTGCGGATCCCGCGTGACGCTACCGAGGGCGCGATACAGCCGCGCGGTTCCAGCCGGCCCATGACACCAGGATAGGTAGTAGAGCTGGTCATTACCGGGCGTGCTGTGGTATATCATCCGGCCGCCGTTAGGCGTCTCGGTGGCTATGGACTGGAGGTAACGCTCGCCGGCCAGCGCAGCTTCGAGGTGGCCCTTCGAGCCGGGAAGGCCGCTCAGGTGGGTGAGAAAGTATGAGACGCCGGCAGTGCCGTGCGAGAAGTTCGGGTAGTTGCGCGGCGTTTGTGGCGAAATGAGCCACGTCCGGCCATCGCCAACCACCTGTGATCGCTCGATCAGGCGGTCACCTGCGAGCAACGCGAGCTGGCGGGCGTTAATCGCGTTCTGCTTCGAGAGCGCCAGAAGCGCGAGCCCGATGCCGGCACTCCCCGAGATGATATCCGTGCTGTCGTTCCATTCGACGCCAGGTCCGTTGCGACGAGCGGCCCTGGACACGAGTGACAAAGCGCGGTCGAGTCCTTTCTGGTACGCGTCGTCCCCCGTAACAGAATGGACGTACGAGAGAACCACCGCGGTTCCCGCGACGCCGGTATACAGGCCCATGGGGGTATTTCCCGGCTCATCAGGCAGTGATGACATCAGGAAATCAGCGCCACCACGGGCCATCGTCAGTGCATTCGCGTCTTTCGTCGCGTTATGCAGCTCGAGATAGAACAGCACGACACCAGCCATCCCGTTGTACAGGTCCGGTGATACGGACTTCGGCTTCGTCGGGTCGGCGGGCCAGGAGATACCGTTCGGTCCGTGGATCGCAGAGGCGGTGAGCCAGCGCTCCGCTTTCAGCGCGGCAGCCAGCCACGGGCGTCCCGGCGTTTGCGGTTCATATAGTCCCTCGATCGCCGAAAAAAGGCGCGACGGCGTAAATACGAGTGCGGAAGCCGCTAGTCCGTGACGAACAACGTCACGACGATTGGGATGTTCTGAGTGCCGCATGGGACCCTGCCGTTGGGACTGATGCAAGTTGTGGCCAGGTTGAATGCACCGCCAGCGACCAGCGACCCGCGGTCAAGCAATCAGCCCCAGCACGCAGCATCAGCAGCAGCAATCAGCAATCAGCACACAGCTATTGTTTCGGTGTTAAAGGCCAGGGCGTTTCCCGCTCCGGCACGGTCGCGAATTCATGACCGAACCAGAGGCCCGGCGGTACGCGTTCGGGCGGCACGGACCGCGTTCGCATCGCCTGCGGTGCCGCGTCGAGCGCGAGCTGCGCCAGGCCACTCGTGCATCCTTCGTGTTCCGCGACTGCGCGGATGTCGCCGGGTTGCTCGAGTCGGCATTCGCTCCACGACGTTCCGGCAAGCCGGCGGATGACGCCGAGGTCCATGCTGTTGAATCCACCGTCGGAGTAACGCGTGTTCAGGAACCTGACGAGTGACTCCAGTTCGTTCGCCACGCCGCGGGCCATGGCGCGATACATCGAGGCGACGCTCCGCACGAGCGCTGCGGTCGGAGCCCGGCGTCCCTGACCGATGCCGGTGTATCGCACCCGGCTCCCATCGAACTCCGAGGCGTGAAAGAGATTGCACGCATCGAGCAGACCTTCCAGCGCCGGCGCGGTCCGGAGCCGTTGCGCGAGCGTCAGGTAGGGCGTGTGCGCGGTAGCGGCGAAGACCAGCGTCGCGTGGTGCATCGCCTCGTCGAGGTCAGGCGTGAACTGCTCGAGGAGGTGCTGCCGGTCGAGGGCGGCATCACTCACGTGTACATAGGGATCGTGCACCATCAGGTCCGCGCCCGCATCGCGCAGCAACGACGCCAGCACCAGGCTCGGCGAATTGCGGGTGCCGGCGGAATCCGCACGATAGGCGGCGCCGAGGATGCTGACGCGGCGGCCGCCTAACGATCCGAACTCGAGGAGGGCCTTGCGGACGACGCCGGCCGGCGACCCTTCGTTGATCGAGCGGGCAGCGAGAATCAGGCTGTTCCGGGAGGGCTCTCCTGCCTCGAGGGCACGCCACCAGAGCAGCACCCCGTCACGCGGCAGCGCCTGTCCGCCGACGCCCACTGTGGGCATCAGGAGCGCGCCGGTCGGGACCGATCGGGGATTCCAGGATACGCCGTCGCTCCATTCGAGCACGTCGTTGACATGGTCGCGCAGGGTGCGGAAGTCGACGCCGACCTGGTCACAGTGCCGCGCAATCTCCACCGAGAACGCGATGCGGACATCCCTGAACGCATTTTCCACAGCGCTCGCCGTTTCAGCGGCGAGGCTGTTCGTCACGATCGGGTTGCCCCGCGTGAGGATGCGACGATACAACTTCGCCACCAATGCGGCTGCCTCCGGGCGCAGTCCAGCCACCAGCTTGTCGGAACGCCTGATCGACTCGACCAATCGTCCCGACATCGCGCGATTTGGACTGTTGGCGAGCAGGAGGTGCTGGCCATCGATGAGGCCTCGTTCCTCGAAGAACGGTTTGACGACGGTCTGCATCGTCGAGGGAGCAATCGCTGACTCGATGACGACGAGTGGCTTGCTCTCTGCCTGACGAGAGCTTTGAAGGACACTCGCGACCGATGCCAGCGCGCCCGTCAGTGCGTCGTAGTCTGGCGCCAGGCCGATGCGATCGGTTTGAACGCAGACCATGATCACATCAGCATCTGCACACGTGTCCGGGTCCTGCGTCGCCGACAACGTGCCGCGCGCGACGGCCTCGGCAACGAGTCGTTCCAGCTCGGGTTCATGCCCGCCGAGTGGCGACCGCCCGGCATTTATCGCCTTGACCTTCCAGCCTGACGCGGGGGAGAGACGTTGCAGTATGACCACACGCGGTGGCGGGGAGCCGTCACATCCTGTGGCGGTGGCCAGAAGAGCCGCCATGGGCATGCCGACGGTACCCGGTCCAACGACTGCGATCTTGTTGGGACGCATGATCTTGTTATGCCTGCCGTGATGTGCCCCACTGGGGCCGCACCAGGAGGTAATGCGACAGTCGTGCCAGAACCTTGATGACGAGGCGGGGTCAACAGCGTATGCTACGCGAGGGTGCTGAAGTGACGTCGGGAACACGCGGCCCCTGCTGTTGAGTATTGTCGTCCCGAAGCACCAATTCCTCGCGTGCGCCCTCGCTCCCTGACGTCAATCGTTTTCCTGTGCTGCGCCACGGCGTCGGCAGCCGCCGAGGCTCAAGTAGTGCGCGGGCGTGTTACGGATCAGACGTCGGGTTCGGCGATTCCGGGCGTGCTGGTGTCGTTACTGCCTGACGCGAGTACGGCAGCCGCAACGTCAGTGCTTTCCAACACTCGCGGTGAGTACGCGATTCGTGCGCCGTCACCGGGACGGTACCGGATCGACGCGAAGCGGATCGGCGCCCAGCGCTTTGTATCCGATCCGTTCGACATTGGCGCGGGCGAGTCAAAGACCGTCGATGTCGCGTTGGAAGCGGTGCACCGGTTGCCGGAAGTTCGCGTGGTGGATACCGACATGTGCGTGTCCAATGAACGGCAGCGTGCGCAGGTGGCGTCGCTGTGGGACGAGGCACGCACCGTCCTGAGGGCCGCCCAGATCTCACTGCGCGACCGGTTGTTCGAGGGACACCTGACGCGCTACTCACGTGCATTGCACCCGCGCACGCTTCGCGTCCTCGAGGAATCGTGGGCGGAGCAGAAAGGTCTCATGGACCGGCCGTTCGTGAGCCTGAGCAGCGACTCGCTCGCTCGCATCGGCTATCGCCGAACGATCGGGGAATTCGAGTACTACTACGCGCCTGACGCGGAAGTGCTTCTCTCGCGGTCGTTCTCGCTCGATCATTGTTATCACGTCGTCGAGGGATCCCGGGATCGCCGCGGTCTCATCGGGATTGGATTCGAGCCGGTTCCGCGTCGCGTCCTGCCTGACGTGCGCGGTACGATCTGGCTCGACGCGCGCACGTTCGAGCTTCGCCTGGTTGAGTTCCGGTATACAGGCCTCGAACCATTCGAGGGATCGGACCGCGTTGGCGGTGAGGTACACTTCGGGAAGCTCACCAGCGGCGCCTGGGTGGCATCGCGCTGGTTCTTGCGGTTTCCCCAGTGGGCAAGACCTGTGGCTCCCGTGGAGACATACACGCGCATCCCATCGGTCGTCGTGCGGCCGACGATGCATCGGCTGGTGGAAGAAGGCGGGATGGTGTTCACCGCGGGCCTGAAGCTGTTCCTCCGGCCCGCCTCTGTATCCGGGACCGTCAGCGACAGCCTGGGGCGGCCGTTCGCCGGTGTCACGGTGCGGTTAGGCGGAACACCGTTCTCGACGCAAACCCATGCGTCAGGTGAGTTTCGGCTGGACAGCCTGCCGGCGGGGCGCTTCACCGTGATCGCCGAACACGCGTCGTATACGCAGGCGGGGAGTTTCGTGGGCGATGAACAGGTCGAGCTCCGCGAGGGGGGCGCCACACCGATCGCCATTCGCGCACCAAGAACAACCGACCTCGTGGCGCGGCTGTGCGAGGACAAGCTACCGAAGAAGGACAACGGCGTGCTGCGCGTCCTGGTGGTCGACAGCGCGACTTCGCGGCCGTTACCCAGCCTGCGCGTCTGGCTGCGCTGGGCGGGCGATTTCGTTGGCGCGAAAGGAAGGCCGCAGTCTTTCATGGCGACCGCGGTCGGCGGTACCCAGTCGACAACGGACACCGGCGGCGCCGTCACCTTTTGCGACCTCCCTGCTGACGTGCGACTGGTCTTTTCGGCGATACTGCCGGACGGCAAGCCGGCGGCCGATTCGAGCTTTCACCGGGTCGAGACAAACGAGCTGCGGGTGGTTCGCGTGGTCACCCGCCGGCCATAGTCGCATGTGGCGACCGGGGGTCGTTCGCGCAGCATCGCTGCTCCTCATCGCTGCACCATCGTTAGGCGCGCAGGTCATCCGGGGTCGCGTCACGGAGACCGGCAGCAGCGCCCCCATTGCGGGTGCGCTCGTTTCGCTGCTGGGAGAAACAGAGGACTCGTCGCTGGTCAGCGTATTGACCGAGCAGTCGGGCGAATATGCCGTTCGTGCCCCGTCCATCGGCCGGTACCGGCTCGCCGTGAAACGCATCGGCGTCAAGCGGTTCGTGTCGGCGCCCTTCGAGCTTGGCTCCGGGGAAACGCGCGTGCTCGACGTGCCCATCGACGCGGTGGCGTTGACCCTCCCGCAGGTGACCGTGTCCGGGCTTTGCGTGACGCGGACGCGTGAACTGTCGCGCGTGTCGTCGCTCTGGGACGAAGCACGGACGGCGCTGGAAGCGACCGAGATCTCGATGCGCGATCGGCTGATCGAGGCGCAGATCTCCCGTTATGCAGGCGAGCTCCAGCCGGGCAATTTGCGGGTGCTGTTCGACTGGCGGTCGGAGGCGCAGGTGATGACGGAGCAACCGTTCACCAGCATGAGTGGCGATTCCCTGTCGGCGATCGGGTACTGGCGCCAGCTCCCCGGGGATTCCGTCGAGTACCTCGCACCCGACGCCAGCGCACTGGCCTCGAACGCCTTCCTTCGCGATCACTGCTTCACCGTCGCGAACCCCCCGGCGAGCCGGCGCGACCTGATCGGCCTCGCCTTCATCCCGGCGCGCGAACGCCGTCTGCCCGATATTTCCGGAACGATCTGGCTCGACGCAAAGACGTTCGAGTTGCGCTTCATCGAGTTCCGGTACACCAGGCTGCCCGCGATACCTAACGCGGAGCAGGTTGGCGGCGAGGTGCACTTCGCGCGACTCGGTTCGGGCGCGTGGATCGTGGATCGCTGGTTCATCCGGATGCCGCAGGTGGTTGTACCCCCCGATGACTGGCCGCGCCGGCAGTTGCGCGAGGAAGGCGGGGCCGTTTCCGCGAAGGGCGTGACGGCGGCGATCCGCCCCGGGTCGGTGGCGGGCGTGTACCGGGACAGCGCTGGCCGGCCGGAAGCGGGCGCGGTGATTCGTGCCATCGGCACGAACCAGCAGGTCGTCACGGGAGCCAACGGCGCGTTTCAGCTCGACAGCCTGCCGCCGGGCGGGTTGTCGCTGGTCGCACATACGCTTGGGTACGATGCGATAGCGGTCCTGGCGGCTTCCCGGCGGCTTGCCGTTCGGTCCGGGCGCGCCGAGCGAATCGACCTCCGCGCGCCTAACGCTGGCGCCTTACGGCGCGAATTCTGCCCCAACACGCAGCCCGGATTCGGTGCGCGGCGGCCGGTCCGCGGCATCCTGCGCGTCCTGATGGTGGACAGCGCGACGGCGGTGCCATTGCCGGGCGTGCGATTCGTGGTCTCATGGGCGCTCACGGCAGAGGGCACCGAAAAACCGCAGGAGCAGTATCGTCAAGCGATCACTGACTCGCGCGGCGCCGCCACGTTCTGCGACCTGCCGATACGCGACGTCGAGCTTTCCGTAATGGGATCCACGGGCGGCCGCACACATGTCACGATGACGAGGGCGACCACGACCGGAGTTGTCGGTCATGTGGTCATCGGAAGGTTGGGGCGCTAGCGGAGCACCCGGCTTCTCAGCGTCGAGTCGGACGTGGCGCATTTCCCGTGCGCCGTACACACGATGCGCACGCGGTCTTCTGCCAACCGGTCCCACAGGGCGCGCAAGCTCTCGCGGTTCTGCGCGATGCTATCGGAAAATTCCGGGCGCGCACCCTGAAATCCCGACCCGGGTCGCCAGTTGATGGCGTCGCCGCCGAAGAGAATTCCGCGAAAAAGAAACGCGACGCTGCCCGCCGTATGTCCGGGGATTGGAAAGATGAACACGGTGTCGCGACCGAGCGCGATCGCCGTGTCGCTTACGACCGCGATGAGGCTCAATTCACCCGGTTGCGGCTGGGGGTAGGTGTTCAACTCGTCGCCCATCTTTGCCGCCCATCCCGAATATCCGGCCGAACCCGTGAAGGCCGGTACCTCGCCCGAGCCGACGACAAACGTCGCGTGTTTCACCAACGGCCACGCCGCGATGTGGTCGCGGTGGGCATGTGAGAGGAATACGAACCGCACGTCTCCTGGCGTGGCGTTCACGCTGCGCAGGACGCGCGGCATCGCCTCCTCGTAGCCGCTCCATCCGAGGTCGATGGCGATAACGCCGCTATCGGTGCGAGCGACGTAGATCATGCTCGCCCACGGCCCGGTCGTGGTGACCGCCGCCGCGTTAGGCGGATCCTGGATCAGCTGGAGGTCCTTTGTACAGGCCAGAGGCCAGAGGCCACAGGCCAGGGGCCAGAAAAGACGGATGGCGGTCGGCAAATGGCGGATGGGAGATCGCACGGAAGAGGGGTCAGCAGCGACTTCCGACATCCGCCATCCCCCATCGGGTTCACCCCCGTGCGGCGTCGACAAACCCTCGAAACAAGTCGCGCGTGTGCGGGTCGGTGCTCTCGAAGACCTCGGGGTGCCATTGCACACCGACCATCCAGTGGCCGTTCGCCGACTCGACCGCTTCGATCAAACCATCAGACGCGACCGCACATGCGACCAGCCCCTGCCCCAGCTGCTTCACACCCTGGTGATGCATGCTGTTCACCGGCAGCTGGTCGAGATCGACCAGGGAGCGCAATCGCGACTTCGGTTCGACGGCGACGTCGTGGGAGAGGTGATCGCGCTCGAATCCGTATGTGGGGAAGTAATCATGACGGATCGCGCCCTCGAGTTGCGCCTCGAGATCCTGGAACAGCGTCCCGCCCTGCGCGACGTTGATCACCTGCAGTCCGCGACAGAGTCCAAGCAACGGCTTCTTGTCCTCGATGCACCAGCGCGTCAGCTGCAATTCCACACGATCGCGGTCGGGATCGATACGGCCGAGTTTCTCGTGAGGCGTTTCACCGTACGTCGCAGGGTCCATGTCCACGCCGCCCGGTATCAGGATGCCGGCGCATGCTTCGTACGAACCGCGCAGGGCGTCAGTATCCTCGAGGAGCGGAATGAGTACGGGCGCGCCTTCGGCCGCGGCTACCGCTTCGTAGTAGCGCTGGTTCATGACCACGGACGTGGGCAGGGCCGCAGGAATCCCATCGATTGCCTGCAGGGTCTGGGTTGTCACACCAATGGTTGGACGGCGACTCATCAACACTCCAAATGCTGTGTTTTGTCGGGCTGGAATATACCCCGGAGCCAGTCAGGGAGTGTCGATCCGGACGCGACTACCCCCCTTGGCGCTCGCTAATCCCGAACGTCGGTCGTGACCATGCCATCGGGCGAAAGCGACGGAATCGGAATGTCAACTTCTGACACCGGCCGAAATTCGATCGGACGTTCGGCGGTTCTCGTCGGCGCGGGAACCGGTACCACGCCTTCAGCGGTCTCCTCGATCACCTGATCGACGACGGCCTTGAGGTCACCCGTACGCTTGTAGGTTGCGAGCTGCCGGTCGGCGCTCGAGCCGTTTTTCAGAATGTAGAACGCGTACTCCACTTCCTTGCGCGTGCCGAGTTCGTCGAGCACGTCACCGAGGAACCACTCGATGAATTCGCGAATGAGATCGGTCGCCGGTTTCTCGATTTCCCGGCCGAAGTCGATCATCTTCCCGCCGATTCCGTACCGCACCGCCCGCCACTTGTTTTCCTCGACCAGCTCCGCCGGGTAGACGCGGAACGTCATGTTGTCGTGCCGCAGCTTCCACAACTTGAACACCAGCGCCTGCAGGATGGCGGCGATGCAGACCGCCTCCTCCACGCGTGTGCACACGTCGCAGATACGGAACTCGAGCGTCGGGTACTTCGAGTGCGGCCTGGCGTCCCACCAGATCTTCGTCCCATCGGGAATGCAGCCGGTGGTGATCAGCGTCTGGACGTAACTCTGGAACGCTCCCCACGAGGCGATGAACGGCGGGATACCGGTGCGGGGAAATGCGCGAAACACCGCCGAACGATATGACTTGAGGCCGGTATCGCGCCCGATCCAGAAGGGAGAGCTGGTGGACAGGGCGAGGATATGCGGCAACACATAACGCGAAACATTGGAGCAGTCGATCAGGAAGTCGCGGTCCTCGATCCCGATGTGGACATGCGTGCCGAATATGAGCAGTTGTTGCGCGAGCTGCCCCATTGCCTCACGAGTGCCGAGGTAACGCTCGAGGGGCGTGATCTCCTGGTTGGCCCAATGCGAGAAGGGGTGCGTCCCGGCGGCAGCGATCTTGTATCCCTTTCGTGCCGCCAGCTCCATCACACTCCGCCGCAGGTCAACGAGTTGGTCGCGGACATCCTGCGGTGTGTGGCAGACCGTGGTACCCACCTCGACGATGGACTGGTGCAACTCCGGCTTCACCTGACCGAGCACCAGCCGCTCGTCCTCCAGGATCTGCGTGATATACGACTGCAGCTCCCGGGTGGACGGGTCGATGATCTGGTACTCCTCTTCAACTCCTATCGTGAGACTTGGACGCTTCATCGTTTAGAAACGGATGTGGGATGTGGGATGTGGGATGTGAGAGAAGGCCGATCACAGGCAGATCTGATCAGATGTTGGGTTCTCCCACATCCCACCTCCCACATCCACTCATGAGCGCTTCGCAACCAGGAATGTCGGGACAGTACTCCCACCCCCGGCCGTCACGTTAAGCAGCACCGCCGTCGATAGCCGCGTCAAGAGCCCTTCCATGTACGCGCCGTTGGTCACGAACGGGGCCGTATCGTACTGCCGGTCGACGAACTCTACGCGACCATCGACCCAGCTCGGATACGACTCGCTCGGGACCTCCACGCGCTCCTGCACGATGTGCGGGGACGCCAGGGCGGCAGTCACCGCGGCCTCCCACGTCGGATTGTCCACCGTCCAGCCCAGCGTGATGCCCTTGCCACCGTAATCGTCGTTAGGCTTGAGCACCAGCCACTCCCGCAGGTCGAGGATCAGCCGGACGAGGTCGACCGCGGCGCCGCGCCACGTGGTCGTGCGGTGTTCGACGATCCGCGTCCAGGGGATCGACTTTGCAATGGCCAGCCGCTCGTCGGTCGGGAACATGTCGGCGTTCACTTCGTCACTCAGCACCGCCAGCGACGCTTTCTTGTGGAGCGCCTTGCAGCGGAAGCCGTCGACCAGGCACACCGCCTTGTCGCGGACGGCACGCACCAGCGCCGATTCGAGGCCGCATTGCTCGACCAGCTCGGAGATCAAGACGCGCTTGTAGACCAGGTCAGCCTTCGCGCCCTGCACGACCAGCGCACCATTGCGATACTCGACGTTGCGCGGATCGTCGATGACGCAGTCCAGGCCGATGGCGTGGAAGTGCGCCTGAAAAAGCTCGAATTCCGTTCTGGTGGGTACGTCGTCCCAGTCGAGGATCGCAAGTCGTGGACGCACCCTCAATCCGCGAAACTCATGCCATGCGTCGAGCAGTGCGCCCGTCACACCGTGTCGCGCCGGCAGCGGCGTGACTTCGTGGGTGCGCGTGAATTCACGCATGACCGGCATGTCGAGGAACACGTCGCTGAGCGCGTCACCGTACGCCGCCCCGGCCGGCGTTTCGGCGTTGTATTCGGTCAGGCCTAACGACGTGGAATCCGGTCCGGCGAAGAAGTCCAGCCTCGATGTCGGACTCGGCTGCGAGTACCCGGGATCGGCGGCAAAGAGGGTTTCCTCCCACTCGGTGAGTCGAAACTGGCGCCGGAAGTCGTCATCACTGACGGCACGATCATGGATACGCCGGAAGGCGCGCATCAGCGGCATGACCTGCGCCTGCAGCGCGGTATAGGACTCGACGGTCATGAGGCGGGGCCGCAGAACGGTGCAGAGTGGGCGGCCGCCGAAGACGAGGCCTTTTTTCCGCAGCACGCCTTCGAGGTGCGTATGCGATGCTTCCGCAACGTCTGCCGTCAGCAGGGCATGGTACGACTCGATCATCATACTGGACGTGGGACGTGGGATGTGGGAGAAATCACCGCTGACATTGATTGGACGCTGGCCGCCTGAATCTGCCCTGATCGGAACTCAGGGTCCTCCCACGTCCCACATCCCACGTCCGCTTTAGAACAGCTTCCCCCATCTGAATTCCTTCACCTGCGATGGTGGATTGAGCGCGTAGCGGACTGCCATATCCGCCATCTTCTGGACTGCCCACTCGAAATACATCGGCGTCAGGGAATACACGTCCATGTCCGGCGCCGGGTTCATGAAGTCGATCGCATAGGGAATCCCGTCGCGAACAGCGAACTCGATCGAGTTCATGTCGTAGCCGAGTGCGTTCACGATCGTCTTCGCATCCTTCACGATGCGCGCACCGAGTTCCGGCGAGAGGTGTTCGTGCTCGACGAGATACTTCCGTTGGCGGGGGTCGTACTTCATCGGCAGCACGTCGTCGCGACCGATACAGAGGCAGCGCACGAACTGCTCCCACTGGATGAACTCCTGCACGATCATGGTGAGGAGACCGGAATGGTCGTAATGACCGATCAACTCGTCCAGCGAGTGGCAGATGTGGACCTGCTTCCAGCCGCCCCCGTGGGCGTCCTTGAGCACACAGGGCAGGCCGATGTAGTCGAGGATCGCGCCCCAGTCGAGGGGATACTTGAGGTTGCGCAGGCTCTCGCCGGGGACAATGCCAGGCACATACTCCTTGTTAGGCACCAGCACCGTTTTCGGCGACGCCACGCCGAGCTTCGACACCAGGATCGCACCGAAATATTTGTCGTCGGCCGTCCACATGAACGGATTATTGACGACGGTCTTCCCTTCGAGTACCGCCTTCTTGAGGTATGACCGGTACATCGGCACTTCGTGCGAGATGCGGTCGATGAGGACGTCGTACGGGACGGGCGCGTCGAAGAACTCGCCGCCGACCTTGGCGAATTCGGCGACGACACCCGCGTTGCGGCGGTTGACTTCTTCAATGAATGCCGGCGGCCAGCTCAACTCTCGACCTACAAACAGTCCCACTCGTTTGTTCATGGTGTGATTCGGTGAAGAGCCGGGGCACGGGGCATGGGGTATGGGGCGTGGAGTGGAAAATCCCCCATGCCCCATGCCCCATGCCCCATACCCTCAGTCATGGCCCCCTACGTACCGCACAATCATCTGCTCCCAATACGGCCAGTCGTGTGCATGGCCGTCCCAGACTCGTAAGGCGTTCCCGATCCCCTTCTTCCATAGAATGTCCGAAAACTCCTCGTTCTCGCGGTAGTTCGGGTCACCGCGTCCGATCGCCATGATGATGTCCTGCCGGCGGAATGCGGACAGCCGCTGCGGATCGTGCTCGTGCTGCATGAAGTCGAACGGGTTGCAGGCGTACACGTTTCCGTCGGAATAGCCGCCCGTCATCCCCTTGATGTCATACATGCCACTCAACCCGATCACGCGGTGAAAACGCGTCGGGTTGCGCAACGCGATGCTCATCGCGTGAAAGCCCCCGAAACTGGCACCCGTGGTGATCACGAACGGATTGGCGTTGACGGACTCCGTGAACGGCAGCAGCTCCTCGCACACATAACGATCGTACTGCAAATGCAGCCAGGCGCGGTGGCCGGGATGCACGTCCTTGTCGTACCAGCTCAGGTCGTGGTTATGGTCGAGGCACCAGAGCTGAACCCATCCCTTCTCGATGTGCTCGCGCAACACGTCCGGCATGTACCGGTTCGGCCACTCGTTATGGTTGCCCATCGTGGTCGGGAAGGCGAGCAAACGGGCTCCGCGGTCGCCAAACCAGCGCACGTGCATCGTCCGACCCACCGCCGGCGAGTGCCATGACCGGTGCTGCCCCGGCATCCGGGTACTCACTCCGATCCTCCACCAGACAGCAGGAACGGAAACGCCGCGCGCAACCGCCGGCCCCAGGAAGCCTCGTTATGCATGCCGCGCGTGTCCTCGACCCACAGCAGGTTCCCCCCCCGTCCGCGCGTGTAGCCCTTGTCGATGAGCAGGTCGCGCATGGCGCGGGCATTGGTGAGCGTCCCCTCCCCCTCGCGTGTCCCCACATCGAGGTAGATACGGCCGCGAACGTAGCCCGCCGACTCGACGAAGCGGAAGATCTGCCGGTCGCCGAACCAGAGTGCCGGGCTCAGGACGGCGGCGAATCCATAACGAGCGGGCGATCGAAAGAAGGCGTACAGGCTGATCAGTCCACCGAGCGATGAGCCCCCGATCCCCGTGCCTTCCGGATCGCGGATGGTGCGATACCTCGCGTCGATCAGCGGCTTCACCGTGCCCTCGATCCAGTCGAGATACCTGTCGCCCATCCCCCCACCGATGCGTGCGTCGACGAACGGCGAGTATTCGCGGATCCGTTCGGTACCGGCGTTCGGGACGCCGACGATGATTGCACGCCTGCCCTTTCGTGGTGCCCGCGCCAGCGCCGAATCGACGCCCCATTCGCCGGCGAACGACGTGGCCGGATCGAAGAGATTCTGTCCGTCCTGCATGTACATGACGGGATACGGCTGGTCGCCCTTGTCGTACGACGTCGGGAGGTAAACGAGGATATCGCGCCGGTTGCCGAGCTCACGGCTCTCGACGGCGGGAATGACCTCGAGCCGGCCGGGCGCGGTGCGGCGGCGGGCCTTCCATTTTTCCAGGAACCGGACGCTTTGCGACATGGGGACCGGAAACGTAGAGAGCCGCCACCGCGCGAACCAATGGGGTCAGACCCCATTGGTCCTGCTTTCGTGCGGCCGTCGTCTCGCTCGTTTGCGACTCGGCGCCCGCTGGAACTCACCGTCGGGATACGACTCACCGATCGCGGCGCTGCGCCGAGGCTCGTAATCATTTGGGGCCGCCAATTTATTGAATGGCGGCGCCACGAGTTAGAGCTTCATCGACGGCCGAAAACTATGCCGTGCGGTATCGCATCGCCGCGAAAGCCGTCCGGCCAGGCGATGTCCTTGAGGGAAAGCACCGTCGCGTCAGGGCTCGAGGAAAGCATTCCGGTTTGCGAATCGAAATTAACCAGTCGAATCACCGGATCGCTCTTGTCCGCACTCGACACCGCGAGTCGCCGACCCCAGGGGTCAGCGCCAAGCCAGTGAGGATGAACTTCGGGCGCAAATGTCAGTCGGGAGACTTCAACCGGGTTCGCCGGGTCGGAGACGTCGAGCGCGACCAGCGCGTTCACCGCCGGAACCGTCTGGATCCAGTATTTGCCAATCACCACCGGCACGGCACAGTCAGCGCCAGGAAACGCGAGGCTGAACGTGACCTGCGGCTCCTGCTCCAGAGCGGTGACGTGATAGAGCCCGCAGGTAAACGTGCCGAACATGACGGTCTTGCCGTCGGCAAGGACGCGCGGTTCGCCGGGAAGTCGGTGATGCGTCGAGTCATGACCGGCGTGAACGTGCGACGGACTCGCGAGTGGCACCGGCATCGTGTGGAGCAACGTGAGGTCGGAAAGTCTCCAGACCTGCACGTGGACTCCGATGTTCTCGATCATGTGCGTACTGGTCGATACGACGCGATCGAGTTGTGGGAGCACCGCCAGGCTGTACGGGACGATCTGCAAACTGTCGGCGGAGCGCGGCGCGGCACTCGACCAGCGCACCGGCGTTCCAGCGGTGTCCAGCTCGACGAGGCCGCCCGGCAACCCGCCCCCCGCCTTCCATTGGAACGTCGCGAGCCGGTTTCCGTTAGGCAGCCGGACATAGGAGTGCGGGTGCGAAAACGGTCCAGCGTCGGCGAGTGCAGCCTTGAGGCGTGGCTGGCCGGCGTTGCGAAGGTCGAACACGAATGTTCGACCCGCACCGAACGCATTGGCGAAGATCAGCGAATCGGGACCGAGGTCGTGCTCGATATGATGGGCGCCACGACTCGGTGCATCGGCCGGCAACACAGAAGTGAGTTTCGGCGGGTTCTGGCCAAGGTCGAACGCGGCCAGCAGTGAACCACGTGTGGTGTCGCTTGCCCACGCCCACACGTACAGGTAATCACCCGACGTGGCAGGGGGCTCGGGTGTCGCTGCGCAGCCACTTGCGACCAGTGCCGCGACGACCACAATGCGATTCATTGATATCCGGATTGGAAATAGGCCTCGCGTCAGGCACGATTGCGCGCGGCAGCATCCTTCGCTGCCGAAAGGTAGCCTGGCTCCAACTCGAGCAGGTTGGAGATCTTGCGAGTCAGGTAGTGTTCATGTTCGGCGATCTGCCCATCCGCCAGCACGATGCCCCACATGATCTCCGCCAGAACCATCTTCTGCCCGGTGTCGTAACTCGAGCGCAGCTGGGACGTGAACTTGAAGTGGTCGACGGCCGCGCGGCGTTCCTTGTCGGCCAGCTCCAGGAGCGCGCGGCCACTGTCGGGTGGCAACCCGAAATGCCGCTCGAGCACTGACTCGATATGGACCCGTTCCGCATCCGAGAACTCGCCGTCGGCGTGTGCGATGTCAAGCAGCAGCACGCACGCAGCCAGGTGCAAAGGGTCGACGTGGGACGATTCGTTAGGCCGCGACGCGGCTTCCTGCTCGCGCCCGAATATCCGTTTAATGGAGTCCAGTAACATTTGTATGCCGTTCAATGCGCGTTTGCCCGTCTGCCCGTCTGCCCGTCTGCCCGTCTACCCGTTTACCCGTTTACCCGTCTACCCGTTTACCCGTTTACCCGTTTACCCGTTAGCTAGCATACAACTGCAAGTCCGTACCAACGGCGTCCGAGATGTCGAAGCACGCCTGCAAGTCAGGATGCCTGACGCAGACATATCCGTCGCTCACCAGCGTCTGGATCCAGTTCCGGCGTTCGGCGCCGACCGGTAGCAGGTCAATGTGGACGATGTGTTCTCCGAAGCGGGCCATGATACTCTCCAGCCCCTCGATGCGACGGATCCGTCCCTTGCCCTGCGCCCGCTTGAAGATGTTCGAGACGTTGTATTTTCGCTCGGTCGACACGGAGAAGGTGCCCTTGAGGTCCGCTTCACCGTAGCCGTCGAACAGGTCGACGTCGCCGACGAAGTTCATGAGGTCCACGGTATGCGCGCCCGGCGGGCGCGCGGCGATTTCACCGAAGATGGCTTCGCCCTTCGCTGTATAGAACCACTCCATGTGTGTGAAGCCAGTCCCGAACTCGAGTGCCTTGAGCACTTCGTGACCTAACGCGACTCCCGCCTTCACCTCGACCGATGAGAGATCACGCAGCGCGATGGTCTGGGGGGAAATCCACTCGGTACCGCGTGCGATCAGCGGATTGGGGCGGTAGTAGCAGACGTTTTCGTAGACGACCCGGCCATCGATGCAGATCGTGTCGTAGGTGAACTCCTCGCCCTCGATGAACTCCTCGACGTTCACCTCGTCGTAGTTCTTCACTTGCGCCAGTGCGCGCTCGAGCTCTTCCTCGTTGTCGGCGCGGACAGTGTCCATCGAGCCGGCGCCCGCGATCGGCTTCACGATGACGGGATACCCGATGGCCCGCGCCGCCTCGCGCACCTGCGGGATGGTGGTCGCCGACGCATGTCGTGCCGTCCGGATTCCGGCGGCCGTGACCTTCTGCTTCATCAGGTCCTTGTTCCGGAACGTCCGGGCCTGGCCGACGCCCATTCCCGGCGCGCCTAACGCCTCGCGCAGCCTGGCCGCCAGCACCACGCCCGGTTCCCACAGGCACACCACGCGCTCGATGCGATGTTCCCCGACGCCGCTGGCGACGGCACGTACCACCGCATCCTCGTCGGTGAGATTCGGAACCCTCAGGTATCCGGACAGGTGCTGGCGGGCCATCGGGGGCAGGTCATTCTCGGGCACATCACTCAACCCATAGACCTTGCCACCATGCCGCGTGAGACCGCGACAGAAGTACGGCATCTCGCCGGGATAGCCGGGGGCGATCATGAGGACGTTCATACGGGATGGTGGATATGGGAGGTGGGATGTGGAAGGACCCGACACGTCCGATTTACACCGGGGCCATGACAACTCAAGGTTGGGCGATGGGATGCACTGCGGAAATCAGTGTTCTCCGGTTCCTCCCACATCCCATCTCCCACATCCGCCTTAAGCAAGCTCGATCCTCATAAGCGAAACGATTCGTTGAACAGCCGCTTCCACGACCCTCGTCTCCGGATGTCGCACCAAAACAAACCCTTCCCCCTCGTAACTCGACGATTGCGCCGAGCCGGTTTCGGGCAGCTTCACGTCCGTGATCAGCTCGCGCAGGTCCCGTTGCACCTCGTTCCAGCCATGGATCGCCTTCACCCGGCCGTGCCCCTGCCCACGCAGGAACGCCGCGCCGGCTGCATAACGACGCTCGGGGGGATCAAACTCCTGGAAGATCATGACCCGCGCCCAGGCCTGCACCAGGTCGAAGTCGTGCGCGCGGGACATGAGCGTCGTGATCTGGGCGCCTGGCGGCCGGGCCGCGACTTCCGAGATGGCGATGCTGCCGTCGCTCCGCCGGAACCATTCCATGTGCGTCAGACCGGTCGTCATGCCCAGCACATCGAGCGCTTTCCGGCCGGCGGCACGGATGTCGTCGTATTTCGCATCATCGACCTCGCGCGGCAGCACCAGGCACCACTGAATCCA
>DASRPK010000194.1:0-6282 GCA_035646395.1 Gemmatimonadaceae bacterium
GCGAGTGCTGTTTTCCGGACAGGAGTTCTGGCCTCGCGCGGTCTTCTGGGCTGACGTCAACCTCTTCACGTACCTGGCGGTGGTACTCACCGCCCGGGCGGTCGCGTCCCACCGCCGATATCTCGATCGCACGTTGCGCACCCACGTGCTCGAGACACAGTTGGCGAGGGCCCAGCTCCACTTCCTCGAGTTGCAGCTCCAGCCGCACTTCCTGTTCAATTCCCTCAACGCGATCCAGGAGCTGGCCCACGAGGCGCCTAACGCGGCTGAGCGGATGTTGCGCCGCCTGTACGCCCTGCTGGCGCGATCGCTCGAGCGCAGCGGACAGGACGAGCACACCCTGGCCGAGGAGCTGTCGGCGCTGGAGCCGTACATCGACATTCAGCGCACGCGCTTCGAGTGGCTGGCGGTCGGTCTCCATGTCAACGCCGACTCCCGGACCGCGATGGTGCCGCACCTCATCCTCCAGCCGCTGGTGGAGAATGCGATCCGCCACGGCCTGGCGGTGCGGCAGGGCCCCGGCCACATCGAGGTGTTTGCCGAGCGGAGGGGCGACCGGCTCGTTATGCAGGTGCGTGATGACGGCGTGGGACTGGCGACGGCGACCAGGCCGGGGCGGTCCGGGATCGGCCTCCGGAATGCCAGCGAACGCCTGCGGCAGTTGTACGGCAAGGACCATCGGTTCGAGCTCCGGCCGAGGGAGCATGGTGGTGTCGTGGTCGAGATCGACATCCCGTTCCGGGACCAGCCCGAAGGCTCGCCGTCGCGATCGTGGACCGAGAGTCCGCGCTCACGCGAAGTGATGCCCGAGGTGACGCTCGAGGAAGTGTCGGCCTGGCGCACCGGTGAGTTCGCGGCGGCCGTACTGCCGGGACCGACCGCCAACCGTCCGCCGTTAGGCATGGACCGGCCGCGCCAGGTGGTGTCGTTCGACCCGGCGCGCGAGAACCGCCAGTCGGAGCCGCTCATCGCCGCCGTGGAAAGCCATCACGAGCCGACGACCCCGCTGCTGTCGCGCCGGACCTGGATGTTCCTGGTGGCGTTGTGGCTCGGCACGGCCGGCCTGTGGACGGTGCAGATGCACGCCTACGTCTGGCTGACCACGGACTTCCGGGGCTGGGGCTGGGACATCATCCGGCTGCAGTTCGCCGGCGCCCTCTACTGGACGATAGCTTCGTTAGGCGTCCTGGCGCTGGCCCGCCGTTTCCGGCTCTATGGTCGCCGGGCCGCGGCCCACCTCGCGATCCACTTCGGCGCGGCGATCGTGATCTCGTTCGGGTTCCTCTTTGTGCTCCGGGCCCTCGGTCTCACGGCGGCGCCGATCCTGTTCCAGCTGAACGTCAACCCGCTGACCGGAAACTTCTTCCTGTATTTCGGCCTGCTGGCCTGGTCGCACTCGCGCGACTTCGCGGCCTGGTATCGCGCCCGCGAGCTGGCGTCGGCGAAACTGACGTCGGAAATCGCGCGCTCCCGGTTCCAGGCACTCTGCGTCCAGGTGCGGCCGCAGTTCGTCCTCGGCACACTCGATCTTCTGGCGCGATTGGTGCATGTCGATGTTCCACGTGCCGACCGGCTGATCGCGCGGCTGGCAGACGTGTTGCGTCTCACGCTCGATACGGCGTCGCTGGACTCGACGTCGCTGCAGGAAGAGCTGGATCTCGTGAACGCGAGCGTCGAGGCGCACCGGTACGGGATCCGCCCGGGGGTGTCGCTGGTGGTCGAAGTCCCGGACGAAGCGCTCAACACGGCGCTTCCCAGCCGACTCCTGACCACGCTGGTCGATGACCTGCTGGCCTCCGACGGCGAAGGGGCGAAGAGCGCGGCCTCACCGCCGCTCGAAGTGCACGTCAGCGCCGAACGGGCGATCGACGTGACACGGATCCGGGTTCGAGGTGTAAATGTTGGCTCCGCTACGCATAAAGGGCCGCACGACTGGTGGCGGAGGAAGAGTGCCGCTGAAGCGGCGGTGGCAGACGCGGGTCCCCTGGTCACGGTGGCTTTTCCGGATCGCTCGACGGCGGTCCTGATCGTTGCAGACAACCCTCCACGTCCCATGGCGCGCGCCGAATCGGCGGCCGCCTGACTCACAGGAGATTCCCATGCCGATGCGTGTGTTAATCGTTGATGACGAACCCATCGCCCGCCGTCGCATCAGCCGGTTGCTGAAGCTCGAGGACGATGTGGAAGTGGTGAATGAGGTCGGCAGCGGGACGGACGCGGTCGCGGCCATCAAGGAACAGCGCCCCGACCTGGTCTTCCTGGACGTCCAGATGCCGGATCTCGATGGTTTCGGCGTCGTGTCGGCGTTAGGCGAACCGGAGTCGATGCCGGCCATCGTGTTCGTGACGGCCTACAACGAATATGCGGTGAAGGCGTTCGACGTGAACGCGGTCGATTACGTGCTGAAGCCGTTCGACGGCGAGCGTTTCCGCTCGGCGTTCCAGCGGGCGCGTACGACGCTGGAGCAGAAGAACTCCGCCGAAGCAGGGCGCCGCATCAAGGCGCTGCTCGAGGAAGTGCTCGGTGAGCAGCGTGCCGCGCAGGCCATCACGGCCGGCGGCGCGGTGAATGGCGGCGCAGTTGCGCAGTCCGTGCCCCGCGCGCGGTACCTCGACCGCCTGATGGTGAAGCATGACGGGAGGGTGTTCTTCGTGAAGGTGTCCGACGTCGACTGGTTCGAGGCGTCAGGCAACTACGTGCGCGTGCACGTGGGCCGGGTGTCGCACCTGATTCGCGAGACGATGCACGGGATTGAAGCGCAGCTGGACCCGAACCTGTTCGCCCGGATCCATCGCGCGGTGATCGTGAACATGGACCGGATCCGCGAATTGCAGCCGTGGTTTGCCGGTGACTATATCGTGATCCTTCGCGACGGCCGACAGCTGAAGTTGAGCCGCACGTACCGCGAGGCGTTGCAGTCACGGATGCACCGGCTCGCGTAAAATTCTGTGATCTCTGTGTTCCCTGTGGTAAAGTGTTTTTCTTCCCTCCGGAAAACATTGAACCACAGAGAACGCAGGGAACACAGAGGTCATGACATGAAAGGTGTTTTGACGAAGCACAGGTCGCGGGCAGTTTGGCTTGGTGTATTGGCCGTTTCTGCGCTCAGCGGAACGCTCAGTGCGCAGGGTCTGGCACAACGCCTCCAGACACGGTTGGATTCGCTGCATCGAGGCGGCCGGTTTGCCGGGGCCCAGCTGGCGGTGGCGATGCCTGATGGTTCAGTGCTGGCAGTCGCAACGGGGTTCGCCGACACCGCGAAGAAGGAAGCGATGACAACGCGGCATCTGCTGCTGCAGGGCAGTGTCGGCAAGACGTATGCGTCGGCAGTCGCCCTCCAGCTGATTCACGAGGGGAAGTTCGGGCTCGACGATCCGATTTCGAGGTACCTGGGCAACGAGCCATGGTTCAGCCGGCTGCCTAACGCTCAAGCGATCACGGTGCGGCAGCTCATGAACCACACCAGTGGCCTGGTGCGGTATGAGTTCAACGAGAAGTTCACGGCCGACCTGACGGCGTCGCCCGATCGCGTGTGGAAGCCGCAAGAACTGGTGTCGTACATCCTCGATACCGCCGCGCCATTTGCGGCGGGGCAGGGGTGGGACTACTCCGACACGAATTACATCGTGCTCGGCATGATCATGGAGAAGGTGACCGGCAGGTCGTTTTACGACCTCGCGCGCGAGCGCGTGCTGAAACCAGCGGCACTCGCTGCAACGGTCCCGAGCGACGCCCGGGTCATAGCGGGCCTGGCCAACGGATACGCCGGCGCGAACAATCCCTTCGGCGGTTCGGACGCGATGCTCGTCAATGGCCGCATGGTCATCAACCCGCAGTTCGAGTGGACCGGTGGCGGGATGGCGTCCACGGCGTCCGACCTGGCGCGCTGGGGAAAGCGGCTGTACGAGGGCGGCGCGTTCGACGCTTCCATGTTACCGAAGTTGCTCGACGGAGTACCGGCGCGACTCGGCCAGAACACGAAGTACGGTCTCGGCGTGATCATCCGTGAAACAGCGTTAGGCACGCTGTACGGCCATAGCGGGTTTTTCCCGGGTTACCAGGCGGAGATGCTGTATATGCCGGCCCAGAAGGCGGCCGTTGCATTCCAGGTCAACTCGAGCGTACCGGGCGCGCTGGGCCGGGGTGTATCGCCCGGCCGGTTCACGCTGGAGATAGCCGGTATTGTCGCCGAGGAACTTGGGAGGCGTTAGGTCGTGGTAACACGCTGCGTGCTGATTACTGATTGCTGATGCAAGTGCATCGAGCTGGAGCTGGTGCTGGACCAGCCCAAGCACGCAGCAAAATAGCAGTAGCAATCAGTAATCAGCACGCAGCCCTATTCGACCACGTGCCTCGCATTCCGCGAAAAACGGGAGCAGGGCTCCCTATGACGTTATCGGCTCCGTGTCGTCGCGCGGGCCTTGCCGTTCTTCTTTGTCTTCTTTGTTGCCGCGCGGGTCGTCTTTCCGTTTGCGCGCACCGGCGGCTTAGGGAAGGCCATGTCGATGGCTTGGCCCATCGTCGACGTATCGGCGACATCCGCCAGTCCCTTCTGGGCAATCTCTGTCAGCACCTCGTCGGCGTTCCGTTCTTCGCGGAGCGTTTCCTCGAGCAGCCGCACGGCTTCGGTGTGACCCTGGGCCTTTGCGTGGCTGATCGCGGCACCGTACGCGGCGATTTCGTAGTGCTCGACTCGCTGCGCAGCGCCGATCATCGCGGCATCGAGTGCGCCGGGGTTGCCGTCCATCTCGATGACCTCGGCGCCTTCCTCGATCAGGCCTTCCATTCCCTTGCACTTCACGCCGCCTGCTTTGACGCCCAGCGTCTTCAGGATCTCGTCGAGCCGGGTCACGTGACCCTCGGTTTCGTGCAGATGGTTGGTGAGCGCATCGGCCAGCTCGGGACTTCCCGCGTTCTTCGCCATTTTTGGAAGCGCCTTGATCAGCTGCCGCTCCGCGCTGTACAAGTCGCGCAGCTCATGCACAAAGACATCGTGCAGTGATTGCATCGTGGCCATGAATCCTCCCAGGGGTGAGCGGGATGTTGTGTCCGTCGCAAACAGCATGAGGACACTAGGTGACGATCGCAGGATCGGACATTGCGCGTGGGGCGCATTTGAAGCTGGCCCATTAGTACAAGCGCGTCAGGCTTTATCTTGACGTTTGTCCGGGCTGCTCACGCTTGCGCATGTGGAAACCAACCTCAGGATTGGCCGTATTAATCCGTTTATCGTTCACGCGGAGTCACAAAGGTGTCGCTCATCAAGTTCCTCCTGTTTGGCCTGCTCGCGCTGTTCGTGTTGCTGCCTGCGGCAGGGATCCTGATGATCGTGGGATTGCCGGTCATCGCGGTGCTCGCCGTAGTCGGCCTGCCGATCATTGGCATGCTGCTGCTCGTCGGATTGCCGGCGATGTTCGTCGTGATCGCCTGCGTGGTGGCGCTGGGCCTGGTCTTCGGGCTGCTGGGCCTCGTCGTCGGCCTCGGAATAGCGGCGCTCAAGATCGCGTTTTTCATCGCGCTGCCGATCTTCGTAATCACCTGGCTCGTGCATCGCGCAATGTCGAGGAAGGCTGCCGCACGAGCCACGTACTAACGTGCCGAGTAGTCCGAACGGAACAACTCGATGTCACTCCGTTCGAGTTGGTGGGTCAGGCAGCGCAGTGCACGCGGATGCGAAAGTCGGATATCGCACGGTTACGTGGGATGTATCCATTGCGCGCTCGGCCATATACGCGACCTTGCCCCGTGCCAGGCAACGAGAAGGTCGTGGTGGTGCCTGCAGGGACATCCCCGATCATCGTGGCAGCCTTCCGACCTTCCTGATATAAGACGTCATAGCTGACGGTTCGTAGGTTCGAGACCGTCGCCAGCGTTCCGTTCGAGCAGGACAACTGCTCTGAGGCTGTTACAGGGGCGGGACCTGACGAGCAGCTAACGGACACCCACGTCAAAGCGACGGCGACCAGAATCGGGATTCTCATGTGGGTTGTTAGTGGGGATTGCTGGTACGCCCGGTCGTGAGGATTGTTGCGCCCGCTTGGTTGAAGGGGGTGTGTGGTGGGGTTAGGTTTCGCGCTCCTCGCTGCGTGTTGGCGAAAGGAGACACTGACGGGACGTAGCGCAGTCCGGTAGCGCACCTGAATGGGGTTCAGGGGGTCGCGGGTTCGAATCCCGCCGTCCCGATTGTGTAAACGCGTTTTATTTCAAGTGGATAGACTTCACCTCGCCAAAGGACCTGGCGGGGTGATTGGCTTTCGGAACCCGATAGGAACCACTACGCGT
>DASRPK010000195.1:0-3643 GCA_035646395.1 Gemmatimonadaceae bacterium
CCATCGTCACGCCCGCCGTTCCCCTACTGAGGTTCGGGGATCCGCCCACGCCGCCCACTCCGGTGCTATCGCAAATTGATCCCACGTTCGCCGGGCGAGTTGCCTCGCGAATGGATGCCTTCACACCAGACGTCGTCCGACGCAACCGCCGAGCCTAAACCACACTCGCTCAGGTGGATTACCGGCACCTTCCGGGGCGTCAGAGCTGCACACGCGTCGTATGATTCTCGACGCAAGGAGGGACCTTATGAGGTCCAAAGCATGGTTCGTATCGACCATGATGCTTGGTTCTGGTCTGCTCGCGGGGTGTAACCTGTCCCAGGAAAACCCGACGTCGCCGGCCGTAGCTCTTCCCGACGGCTCCGTAGCGCTGACAAGCCGTGACGCGCCAGCAAGCGGCACCAAAGTGGCGATGTGTCACCGGCGTGAGGACGCTACGTATCACCGCCTCGATGTTCCTTCGCCCGCCGCGCCGGCGCACCGGGCACATGGCGATGCTGCGGTAGGTGAAGCCGTGCCGGGGGCCGTCCTACTGGTGTTCAACGAAGCCTGTGCACCGGCTCCGAAGACCTTCGTTATCACCACAGGCATCTGGCTCGTCGACATGATGTTTGTGTCGCAGTTCGATATCGGTGGCCAGGAGCTTTCGGCTAAGGGGAGATGGCAGGAACCATCTCGTGTTGGCGTCTGCGGCGGCGTCTGCACCGTCGGACAGACGATCACGGTCGATATCCTTTACGAATCCACACCGGATGCGCAGTTCCCCGCGGCCACGGGCTGGGCGGCGATCGCCAATACCAGTTACCCGTCTCCTGACCAGTTCGGAGGGCCGCTTCGCTTCGTCACGCAGTCGTTTACGTTCCCAGCGCCCGAACCCGGCACTTACGCGGTAGAAATCCAGATACCGTTTACCCTGACCGGACAATTGAAGGGCTATCTGGTCGCCGGGCGCCGCGATCCATTGTTGGCGTTCGATGTTCCGGTCTCCGGCCACGGGACCGCAACGGTGCTGTTCGTTGGGGGAGTGTTCTGGTCGATCCGATTCGACTTCGAGGAATGACGACCCTTTTCCTACTTCTCGCCCTTCCGGGGGCAGGAGTTCCTCGCGTCTGAAACACGTAAACGGCGAAGGATGCCAGGCCGCAAAGCAACTCGAATCGCAGGCCTTGGCGAACCTTCGCGTCCTGCGGTGAAATTGTCTCTGCACGAAGGCGCCTCTAGGCCGTGGCGCGAGCGGCGCCTCGCCACGTGGCCGGATGTAGTGTCGAAGCGCAAGGCGCTGTTCAGCGACGGAAGGCGGGCATGCCGGTAGAGATCCGCATCTCATCGCGGACGATATCGCGGCGCATTCGCTATGTTCGGGCGCCCGCTTCCAGATTATCGGAGCAATGGGCCGCGACGACCTTGTGATTCGGTTGGCCGCCGCGATGTACCGTGGGCAATAGGCGGGCCTTCCGGAATTTGCCCGACTGCTTCTCGACGCCACACTACACTACCGCACAATGGACGCTGATCGGTGGCGCAAGGTGAAGGAGGTGCTCGATGCCGCGCTTTCTACGGAGCCTGAGCACTGGTCCGCGCTTCTCGACGCGCAATGCGCGGGCGATCCGGAACTCCGCCAGCAGGTCGTGAGCCTGCTCGGGCACCTCGATGAAGCACGCACCTTTCTCGCGACCCCACCTGCCACACTCGCGGCCGCGCTGATTCACGAAGTCGAAGAGCACGCACCGCGCAGTCGCTACGAAGGTCGTCGACTGGGTGCGTATCGCCTCATCCGGGAAGTCGGGCGAGGCGGAATGTCCCGCGTTTTCCTGGCGGAACGCGCCGATGGCCAGTTCGAACAGCAGGTGGCGGTCAAGCTGCTGCGTGCCGGTTTCGATTCCGACGTGGACGTGGAACGCTTTCGTGCTGAACGGCAGGTTCTGGCGTCACTCAGTCATGCGAGCATCGCGCGGTTGATGGATGGCGGTGTAACCGACGAGGGTCTTCCCTATCTCGTGCTCGAGTATGTCGACGGGGAACCGATCGACCGATACTGCGACTGTCACTCATTGACGATACCACAGCGTCTCGAGGTCTTCCTCGACGTCGCTGAAGCGGTCCACTACGCGCACGATCAAGGCGTCGTCCATCGTGACCTCAAGCCGTCGAACATCCTCGTCACGTCGACCGGCGAAGTGAAGCTGCTCGATTTCGGTCTCGCGAAGATGCTTGAGCAAGGCGTTACGGGAGAAGCGCCCAGTACGCGCACGGGCTTTCGCTGGATGACGCCCGAATACGCCGCGCCCGAGCAAATCCGTGGGGAGACCATTGTTCCCGCCACCGATGTCTACCAACTCGGTGGCGTGGCGTATCAACTGCTGAAGGGACGAACACCTTTTGGCGCGCACGGTCGTTCGCTGCATGAACTGGAAATGGCGGCCCTGAACCTCGAACCCGAATCAATTGCCTCGGTGGTGGGGACCGATCTCGATGCGATCGTGCGCAAGGCGCTTCGCAAAACGCCTGCAGAACGATACGCTTCCGCACTGGACCTGGCGGAAGACATCCGGCGATATCGGGGCGGGCGACCGGTGCATGCGCGCCGCCTGACGATACCATATCGCGCGCGACGATTCGTCATGCGAAATCGAATCCAGTTGGCTGGCGCGACACTCGGTGCGTTGCTCGCGGTGATCGCGGGGACGATTGCAATCAATCAAGGCTGGTTCAGCGGATCTGGACAAAATGTCGAGGTTGTGGAAGCCGCCGACCTGACCCGCAGGCTCGTCGGGACACTCGACACAACGCGATTCTTCGACTCCACCGAAGCGCGCAACCTGGTGACTCAGGGCGTAGCCATGGCGCGCGAGCTTGCGCGAGAGCCCGCCGCTCGGGCTGCGCTGCTGGATGCGACCGGACATGTTCATGCGCGGCTGGGAGACGATGCACGATCGTCTGCGCTGTTGCAGGAGGCGCTCGTCGTTCGCACCGCCGCGACTGCGGCGTCGCAAGGCTCCGTCGAGCCGCCCAGGTCCGCCCCGAAGTTTGCCTCGCGCAAGTTGCTGTTCGTGCGGCCGGGAGATGTTTACATGATGGATCCGGACGGCACGCAGGAGGTCCGGATCACCAACAGCCCGCAGGCCTGGAACAACGATCCGGCCTGGGCCCCGGATAGCAGCCGCATACTCCTCAGCCGCGACATCTCTGGAGCTCACGCCATTTTCATCATTAACGTTGATGGCAGCGGGTTGACGCAGATCACAGCGCCTCCGCCGGGCTGGCGGGATGACCTGGCCGTGCCACTAGGAACTCGAATCGTTTTTTGTCGAAGAGATAGACGCGGCGGAGGAAGACTGTATGCCGTGAACATCGATGGCACGGATTTGCGCCCCGTTACACCTGGTCCGAACGATGATGATCCAGCACCGTCGCCCCGAGACAACACGCTCGTGTACCGCGGTGGCAATGACATCTACGTTCTCGACCTGACCACTGGTGCCGTGAAACGGCTGACCAATACGCCAACGCTATACAAGGCGGGGCTCGCAGTCTCGCCTGACGGATCGAAGATCGTCTTCACACAAATCGATCCGGGCAGGCTCGAGCAGATCTTCATCATGAACATTGATGGCACGAACATGAGGCGTGTGAGCCGCGCTGA
>DASRPK010000196.1:0-21014 GCA_035646395.1 Gemmatimonadaceae bacterium
GGCGCGCAGTCGACGGGCACGCCACGCGACGTCCAGCTCAAGATGCTGGAGCACCAGCGCAAAGTTCTGCTGCAGATGGTGGACTCGATGCCTGAGCGGCTCTACCGCGACAAGGTCACGCCGACGCAGCGCGATTTCGCCGCGCAGATCCATCATGCAGCTGGCGCTGTCGCGCAGATTTCGCGCGCGACGATGAACGGCCCCGCGCTGTCGTTGCCGGACTCCGGCGTCGCGTTCAACACGCGCGCCGGTCTGCGGAGCTACGTGACGGGCGCCTACGATTATGCTTCCAATCTCTTCAAGAACCAGACCGACGGGGCTCGGGCCGAAGTTGTGGACCTCTTCGGCCAGAAGATGCCGCGCTGGCAGATCTGGGACGAGCTCCACATGCACACTGTGTGGACTGCCGGCCAGATCGTGGCAAACTTCCGCAAGCACAACATGGCTCCGCCGGCGTTCACCTTTTTCTAGGCGCTCGGCCCTCTGGCTCCAGAACGGCGCCCGACATCACGTCAGGCGCCGTTGTCTTATCCGTTCTCTGGCACGTTAGGCGCTGGTGATGGGCGCGTCAACTCGCGATTTCGTGGAACCTGGGCTGTGGCGTCCTCTTTGGGTCCGAACATGAAGATCCAGAGCAGGAACAGGATCACGCTCATGAAAAACCCGCCCACGATCATCAGGACCCAATCGAGCACAGGGACGTCGATCTTCCAGCCGATCCAGAACACGCCGGTAGCCGCAACGCCGATGAGCGGGATCTTGAGAAAGTCCAGCAACCGGGTGGGCGGGATCGGTGCGGGTTCGACCGGATCAGCTGGTGGATGTACGTCTGGTCCCTGCGGATCATAAAGGACCAGGTCATGCTCGCGGGCAAGTTCGACGATCGCGTCGATAACCGTGTTGTCCGCGCCCCAGCGGATCCCGATCAACAGGAGGCGACCGGTCGCTTCGGGAGGTGAACCATCGGCCCAGGGTCCATCGTTGAGATCAGGAAATCGCCGAAGCAATTCGTCCGCGACCTTGGCGAGATCCGCGCTGGGCTCAAATGCGCTCTCGTCTCCGTGATCGTAGTACCGCTCGAGAAGCTCCTTCGCCTCCTCCGCATCGTCGACAACGGGCCACTTCCAGAGGATCAGGGTCATGCTCATCGCCTCACGCTAACGCCGAGCTGCCGACTGCACTACTCCCCGCAACTGAACCGCCGCATCATCATCAGTCATGAAGCTTACGACACTCGTCGCCACCTCCGCTGAAGTCGCCGAATCGTCCCGTCGCCTCGAAAAGACGGCGAAGCTGGCCGCGCTGCTCGGACAACTGAGCGGCGACGACGTCGCGATCGCGGTCGGTTTCCTCATCGGCTGGCCCCGACAGGGGAAGATCGGCGTCGGTTGGGCGATGGTGGCCGAGTCACGCGAAGTAACGCCCGCGCCCGACGCGACCCTGGAGTTGCGCGACGTGGACGAAACCTTCACCGCCCTCCAGCAGGCGACGGGCAAAGGTTCAACCGCACGCCGACGGGAACTGCTCCACGGACTTTTTGCGCGCGCGACGCCTGACGAGCAACAGTTCCTCGCCTCGCTCGTGATCGGCGAAGTACGGCACGGCGCGCTCGAAGGCGTCCTGCTCGATGCCGTCGCAAAAGCGGCAAACGTCGCGTCCGATAAGCTTCGTCGCGCGGTAATGTTGGCCGGTGACCTGGGCTCGGTCGCGAGCGCCGTGATAGCCGGAGGCGATGCGGCCCTCGCCGCCCTGGCGTCCTATCGCCTGGAACTCTTCCGACCTGTGCAGCCGATGCTCGCCGACTCGGCGGACGACGTTACGGAAGGGATGCAGACCGCCGGCGGCGGCCGAGTCGCCATCGAATGGAAGCTCGATGGTGCACGCATTCAGGTTCATCGCGATAATGGTCGCGTCGCGATCTACACACGGAATCTCAACGATGTGACCGCGCGACTTCCCGAAGTCGTTGAAGTGGTTCGCGCACTCGACGCGCACCAGCTGATCCTCGATGGCGAAGTCCTCGCGATCGCATCCGATGGACGCCCGCGCTCATTCCAGGACACCATGAGCCGCTTTGGCCGGCGATTGGATGTGGACAGGCTACGCGCCGAGTTGCCGCTGACGCCGTTTTTTTTCGATGTGCTCCTGCATGAGGCGGAGGAGATCATCGACCAGCCGCTCGCGGAACGACTCGCGATTCTCGACCACCTTCTGCCTGACGCTGTGCGCGTACCACGCATTATCACGGAAGACGAAGACGAAGCGAGGCGATTCCAGGCAGACTCCCTCCAACGCGGCCACGAGGGAGTGCTCGTGAAATCCCTCTCCGCGCCGTACGCTGCCGGACGGCGCGGATCGGCGTGGGTGAAGGTGAAGACCGCCCGGACCTTCGACCTGGTAGTCCTCGGTGTTGAGTGGGGTTCGGGTCGCCGGCAAGGTTGGCTCTCCAACCTCCACCTCGGCGCGCGCGATCCCGCGACCGGCGGATTCGTCATGCTCGGCAAGACCTTCAAGGGCATGACCGACGAGTTGCTCGAATGGCAAACGAAAGAATTGCTGGCGCGCGAAACACACCGCGAGGGTCACGTGGTCTTCGTACGTCCCGAGCTGGTCGTGGAGATTGCGTTCAACGAGGTGCAGCGAAGCTCCCAATACCCTGGCGGTGTGGCCCTGCGCTTCGCGCGCGTAAAGGGATACCGGCCGGACAAAAGCCCGGAGGAGGCTGACACAATCGACGCCGTTCGCGCATTGCTCCCGGCGTAGTCACTTTGTACTATAAAGTGGACTGGCTGCCCGGGGAGAGGTCATGAAAAAGTGGTTCAGACGTATCCGCGCTGCGCTCGGTATGGGCGCGATCTGGGGAATCATCTGGGGCCTTGTCGGCGGCTTCGTGATGGAAGGGATAGTCGATCCGCATGGCGAGATCGGCGACATGTGGCCGCCGTTTTTCGCCATGCTCGGTTTTGCCGGCGGAATGCTTTTTTCAGTGATACTCTGGATTTCCGAAGGCCGTCGCCGCTTCGACGAGCTCTCGCTTCCCCGACTCACCGGCCTTGGTGCGTTAGGCGGCCTGCTGATGGGCGGGCTCGCGACAGCAGATCTGAATGCAGCCGCTCCCTTCTGGGTGCGGGCGGTCGTCCTCATCGCTCCACCCATTTTATGCGCCGCTTCAGCTGCCAGCACGCTCATGCTGGCCCGAAGGGCCCAGGGACAGCTCGGCACGCGTGCGGAGCTGGCTGAGCTGGAAGCTGCTCAAAACGAAGCAAGAAAAGTGCTCGAAGCCGGGAACTGACCAGTTACCATTGTCTTCACGCGAAGGCGCGGAGGGCCTTGGGTAGAGACCTGCACTCTCCTAACGAGTACAGTCGGTCGCCCATCGGGCGAACAGGTCGAAGACCGCTGGTATCGTGTTCGGGAGGTTGTGAGAATCATCAACGATCGTATCCCGCACGACCGCGTTTGCGCTGCGCAGAACACTGAGCATCGGTTCGAAGTGCGTCGACACCGGGGCTGTGGCATCCTGCCTTGCGCCAACCATTAGAACGTTGTGGCGCGTAACCCCCGCCGCGGCCTTCCGAAGGTCAAACGCTTCGGCACTGTCGACCAAAGTCGATACAAATGTGTCAGCAAGCCGGACTGGCGATGGCGATTGCTGCTTGATGCGCTGCGCAGCTGCTTCGAGTCCTTGCCGGCCGGCGTCGGAGCGTGCCGATACTCCGGCGAGCGTCCAATTGAAGGGGACGATAAGCGCGACACACTTGATCGAAGCGTCGCCGGCGGCGGCGCGGAGCGCTGCGAAGGAACCGGCGCTCGTCCCAACAATGATGATGCGATCCGGGTCCACGTTGAACGTCCGCCGGGCCTGATCCCCGCGAAGGAACGCCACGACGGCAGCAACGTCAGCGGGTGATCCGCCGACCGTATACTCGCCATCACTTTCCAATTGGCCCCGAAGGTTCATCGCGATGGCGTTGAATGCCTTCGACTGCATGAACTTCGGAAATTCCTGCGAGTTATTGCCGGGGAAGCCCTTGATCGATACGACGGTTGCGCGCGGTCCAGTGCCGGCTGCGACATGCATCGTGGCCCGTAGCGTCGCGCCACCGCTCGAAACCTCGATGGGCGAAGTGAATGCCGTGTCAGCGCGTGGAGTCGTCTGCGTCACCCCTGTTGCGGGGAGGACACTCAGGAGGAGAATCGCGGCGGGCAGATGGTGATTCGTCATGGGGCAAGTTTGCTCCGCCGTGAATGCGTGCGTCAAGCCACCAGTGGCCGTCGAACGTCTTCGTTCATCCCGCCGCAGTGAAAGGTGAGGCAGTGCGGTACGAGTGCCTTCGACGGCTTGGACCTCGTTGATCCAGGCTTCGAACCGCCGCCAGATATCGTGACGGCATGAGCAGTTGTTGCGTTATGGAGCGCAATCCGGCGCGACCCAGGAGCGGATACATTCGCACGAAAGGCCGCATCCACTCGGCAGACTTCAGTCCCAGCAGACCTCGCACGTGCTCAGGCGCGAGCATCGACTGGATCTGCAGCAGCACATCGTACCGCCATGGTCCGACGTTATCCTGGTACCGGGCATACAATGCCTTGGTGCCCTCGCTGTATACGAGATCCCGCTGGAGGTGGCGGTCGCGATCAGCCTTCCACTCAGTGTAGGAAGCCGGCAGGTCGGGGATCTCCAGGCCGATTCCAACCCGATGGAAGACGTCGTACAGTTCCCGCCGTTCGTCAGCGCTCAGCGGCCCCGCGAGCAGTTCATGCGCTCTCTCCGAGTAGTCGATGAGCATGTACAGCACATCGCGGTGAGCCCAATCCGGGATGGATTGCCCGCGCTGTTTCTCGACAGCCCCGTGAACTTTCCGGATCCGTTCGAACGCAGCGGCGGCCGTCTGCTCGTCCGCGAAGACGATCTGCTGGGCGTAACTCGCGGTGGCGAAGAACCGGCCCATCGGATCGTTAGGTAGCTTCCCGGTGAAAAAGAGCCAGTCGACCGCGCGATTGAGCGCGAACTCCGCGGCACAGCCGGCAAAAACGAGGAGCACCGTATCGGAGTCTCCCCAGATCTTCCGCACCACGGAATCCCCTGAAACGAAATCCGTCATCGGGTGACGCCTCGGGCTTCGCGGAACCGGGTGCCATCATGCGAGAGTTTGCGGTCCAGAAAGCGATGGATCGCGTCCCTGGCCCGCGGCACACGCCAGCAATCACTGTGGCAATTACCCTCCTTGCCCTCGAGTCGGATGAACTCGGTCTCCGCGCCGGCCGATTGAAGCGCCGCGGTGATTCGCTCGCCCTGCCTGACGTACACGTTGTCATCGCCTGCTCCATGGACCGTGAGCACCGAGACGTCGGGGCGGACAAACGTCACCGTGGAAATGTCGCGAAGCTCGGCTTCAGACCAGGGAGCGGCGTGACCCATGACGGCGGTCAGGATGTTGTCGAAGTCGTCCATGACCTGGTCCGGTGGCATGGTCATGTCATGCTCACCATCGAGGTTGACGGCGACGGTCACCCTGCCGTCCGGGCTGCTCGGATCATCACGAAGCGCGACCATAGTCGCGAGGTGACCGCCGGCAGACATACCGAGCGAGGCGATGCGAGCGGGATCGATCCTGAATCGGGCGGCGTTCGCGCGGATGTACTTCAGGGCCTTCTGCACATCCTGGATCTGGGCTGGCCATTTCCCGTTAGGCCGTTTGGAGACCCTGTAGTTGATGGAGAACACGACATAGCCCGACGGACAGAATTCCTCCGCGATGCGTGAACCCCAGGCCTTGTCGCCGTCCATCCACGCGCCACCGTGGACGCCGATGATCGCCGGTCGATTCGCTCGAGTGCTGTCCCCTTTCGGCTCGTAGAGATCGAACGTCCCGTCGTATCCGATAGCCGAGTCGTAACTCAGGTCCGACGTGATGTCGTAGGAGCTCGAATCGCAGCCGGTCAGGGCGGTGGTGAGGACAAGTACTACTGTTATCACGCGGAGACGCGAAGCCGCCGAGGCAAACAAATTTCTCATCTTCGCGCGCTCCGCGTCTCCCGTGAGAGCATTGCATGGAGGTCTCCGCGTAGGAGCACTATCGGGGACTCCGCATGTACTCGACTCTCCTGAATACCGGATTGTGCAAGTCGAGTCCAACGACATTCCCGGCCGAGTCGCGACGGAAGCGCATGGTGATGTTGACTCGCTGGAACGTGTCAGTGTCGACCGGCCTGAATTCCAGGTTCTGGCCCGCTGTGCCGTTGATGCTGATCATCAGGCCTCCGGTGCCAGGCGTCACCTGGAAAAATGACTTCAACTCCTCACTTTCATAACGCCCGGCAAATGCCTTGAGGTCATCGGCGCTCGGCGCAAAAGGTTTTGCGCGACGGTACCGCGTGATCTTCCCCTCCATGGACTTCAGCTCGAACTCCTCCGCCGAGGTGAAGTTCAGTTCGAATTCATCCTGCGACATGAAGGGCAACGTTGCCCGAGGAGTGCGGAAACGTTCGCCGGTTACCGCAATGAGCGGCCCACCCTGGGCGGTGCCCAGCCGGCCATTGTTCGTAATGAGGCGCAGTGGCTCGTTCCGTTCGTTGAAGAACAGCCCGGCCTTGCTGCTCACGTCGACGCCAGGGACACTCGCGGGCGGTGCCACGTTAGGCTCCGCGCCGGGAACGAACAGGTCGAAAATGCGGCGGGCCAGCATCGTGCTCCCGGGAGTGTCGTCGCCGGAATTGCACATGATGCCGATCGAGAGGCGCTGTTCCGGATAGCTGCCCGTGAACGACTTGTAGGCATCGGCGCTGCCGGTATGCCACACCACCTTGCCACCGCGGTTACGGTCCAGGAACAGGCCGCGCGCGTACGTGAGCTTGCGGCCGTTGTTCAGTGTCGCCGGTTCCTGGATCTTGTCGCTGACGAACTTGCCAAGACGGCCATTCGCGATCCCCTCGTTCCAGATGACGAGATCCTCTGCGGTGGTCGCGAGCGCGCCGGCACCTCCGCGTGCGTTGCCGAGCAGCACGCCCAGTTTCCAGCCGCTGCCATCCTTCTGGTATGCGAGCGCTCGATTCTGCTTGATGGCGTTCATGTCTTCGACGTAGGTCGTTGATTTCATTCCCAGCCGGTCGAAGAGGCGCTTCTGTATGAAGTCAGCGAACTTCATACCACTCGCACGTTCGACGACCAGTGGCAACAGGACGTAGCCGCTGTTCGAGTACGACCATTCCTCACCAGGCGCGAAGTTGAGTGAGCGCTGGGCGAGGATCATGCCCAAGGCATCGGGATCTCCGGTCGCCATCTGCAGGAGCGCCGGCCAGTCGCGAAGCCCGCCGGTATGTGTGAGCAGGTGGTCGATGGTGATCGTGCTGCCGTAGTCGGGCAACTGCGGAATGAACTTCCGGGCGTCATCGGAAAGAGAAACCCGCCCTCCCTCGACGAGCAGCAGCACCGCCGCGGCGACGAACTGCTTCCGTACGGATCCCGCGTCGAGGATCGTGGTGGGCGTCAACGGAACGCGGCGCTCGATGTCGGCCAGTCCATACGCCGTGTTCACCACCAGCTTCCCCTGATGCGATACGGCCACCGCGCACCCCGGTGCATCCGGCGTCGCCCAGCTGAAGATCTGGTCGATTTCAGCGGTCCGGTCCTGCGCGTAGGCGGGGGCGCCAGCAAGCCAGACGGCCACCGCGAACGATCCTGGTCTGAACATTCATGCTCCGGTTGCTTGTTCAAGTACTCTGTACTGCAAAGTACTTCGATGACCGGGTTTGAGGCTAGGGGGTCGTCTGCGGAGCTCTGGCCTCTGGCCTCTGGGCCTGAATTCGAAACTCCCCATATCGATTATCGTACTCTTGTTATACGTTAATCGATAAGATATTATCGATAAACAATAACCCTCTTCTATATATAGGTACTCGAAATGTCATTGCCGCACGAGAATGCCCTCCGGGCGTCGCGTAAAGTGCTGAGCGCCCTGGTCGTGATCAACGTGGTGTACGGGCTCGCCATCGCCGGGCTGCTCACCTGGAGCTTCCTGAACAAGGACTGGGTCATGACCGCCCTTGGTGTGAGGCCGGCCCTCGAGCGCGAGTCCATGGTTCGCGGGATGCGGCTCGTCGCGTTCATCGGGATCCTCGCCGTGCCGCTCGTCCACGTCGTCCTCACGCGCGTGCTCGACATCGTCGACACGGTACGGGCCGGCGACCCCTTCATCAGGGACAACGCGCGACGGATGCAGACGATCGCCTGGACACTGCTCGTTATGCAGGTGATGAGCGTGCTGATCGGGATCGTCGCCGCGCGCACCAGGTCCGAGGTGCAGCAGCTCGACATCAACTGGAGCTTCTCGATCACGCCGTGGATCGCCGTGCTCCTGCTGTTTGTCCTCGCACGGGTGTTCGAGCACGGGGCGCGCATGCGCGCCGATCTCGAAGGGACGGTGTGAGCATGGCAATCATCGTGAAACTCGACGACGTGCTGCACGAACGACGCATGACCTTGACGGAACTCTCCGAAAAGGTCGGCGTCAGCCTCCCGAATCTTTCCATCCTCAAGACCGGAAAGGCGCGAGCGATCCGGTTCTCAACGCTGCACGGCATCTGCGAAGCGCTCGCGTGCCAACCCGGCGACCTCCTCGCGTTCGATCCCACACTGCCTAACGTCTCAGAGGAGCCGGAGTCCTGAATCCCTTATGACACTTCCACTGGCTGAAACCGCACCCAGCACACGAGGCCGCATCCTCGCGGCGCTCTACCTGACCGTCATCATCTGTGGAATCGTTGCCCAGGTATTCATTGCCGACCAGCTGGTCGTGTATGACAACGCCGCAAAGACGGCATCAAACATTATCGCCAATTCCTCGCTGTACCGGCTCGGCTTCACGATCTTCATGATCGAGATGAGCGTGCAGCTCGTGACCGTCGCGCTGTTTTACGACTTGCTCAAACCAGTCAACCGGAGCCTCGCGCGCACTGCGGCACTCATCGGCTTCACCGGCTGCGGCATCAAGACGTTTGCACGCCTCTTCTACTACGCGCCGCTGATCCTGCTCGGGAAGGCGTCGTATCTCTCGGCAATGCCGCCGGCGGAGCTGGAAGCCCTCACGCTTGCATTCATCGACCTCAACAACCAGGGTGCGGCCATCGCACTCATTTTCTTTGGCTTCGAGAGCCTGCTCCAGGGCTGGCTGGTATTCCATTCGGGATTCCTCCCGAAGTTTCTCGGTGTGATCTCCATGATCGGCGGGTTTGGTTGGCTCACGTTCCTCTGGCCGCCGCTCGGCATGCAGGTGGTCATGGGTGTCGCGCTCTTCGCGATCATTGGCGTCATCGCCACGACGAGTTGGCTCTTCATCCGCGGCGTGGACGATGCGAAGTGGAGAGCGCGCGCCGCGCTGGCGGCGACCTCGATCTGGCGGTAACCGCGCTCGCGTTAGTTCGCGCGACTCTCCACGACACCCCAGATGCAGACCTGGCCGAAGTCGATCCAGTAGTCGAGGTCATCGTCGATCGCTGACATCGCGGTCTGACAGGCTTCGATCGTCACTTCGGCGAAGGTGACCGTGGCCGGATCGATGTGCCACGTCCACGGTGCGTTGAAGCCGCCATCTCCGCGCCTCAGCGTGCCCAGCGCCCACCGCGCTTCACCGGAATTGAGGAGGTCCTCGGCCTGCGCCCGGCCTTCGGAGTTGTTGACCTCGAGCGTCACGACGTCCTGCGTCAGCGGATCGCGAAATACGAATCGTGCATCGTCCGGACCCGACGAGTCACTGCAGCCGACGCCGGCCAGAATCAGAGTGGAAAGAATGAGTCTTTTCATCGGGCCTAACGGGAATTGGACGCCGCTATCAGGCGGATTGGTATCAAAACCTACGGGTGACCCAAACAGGAGGTTCCACGTGTTACGGTTAGCAGCTGAAAGCGCGTGGGTAAAGCGTTGTTGTCTGGCCTCGGTACTTCAACGGGAGACACCATGATTTACGTCTTGCGACTCGTCCACATACTCGGCGGCGTGTTCTGGGTCGGATCGGCAATGTTCGCCGCGCTCCTTCTCGCTCCGACCCTTCAGGCCCTGGGCCCCGGCGCCGGCCCGGTCATGAACCAGTTGGTGAAGGTCCGGAAGATGCCCCTGGTCATGATGATCTCGAGCGTGTTGACGATAGTAACAGGAGTATGGCTGCTGATCATCGATTCGGCGGGGCAGCCCGGTGTGTGGATGAGATCGGGAACGGGAATGACCTTCGGGATCGGCGGTGTGCTGGCGATTCTTGGTTTCGTGATTGGGATGGCGGTCAACGCGCCGGCGTCGAAGCGCCTGGCGGCGATTGGTTCTGCCGCTGCCGCTCGCGGTGGTCCGCCGACTACCGACGAGCAGGCAGAGATCCGGCGGGTGCAGGGACGCATGTCGGCCGCGAGCAAGATCGTGACGGTGTTGCTGGTACTCGCCACCGGAGCGATGGCGATCGCGAGGTACGTCCCCTGAACAACACCTAACGACGCCGATGTCAGGCCGGCGCGTACTCAAGCGCCAACGTACCCGTCTTCGGATACACGTGGTGCTTCACCAGCTTCAGCTTCGTCCGGGCGCTCGGAGGTGGTAATACCGGCAGCCCATCGCCGAGCAGGACCGGGATGACGGCGACTTCGATGGAGTCTACCAGGCGAAGCTCGAGCAGGCTGCGAAACAGTTGACCACCGCCGAAGAGCCAGATGTCCTTTCCCTTGCCTGCCTTGAGCGTGGCAACTGTCGTAGCCGCGTCGTCCGAGACGACAACTCCGGGGCAGTCTTCCTGTTTGAGGGTACGTGAGATGACGTACACCTCCATACCAGGCATGCCTGCGCCGGCGCCTGAGTACTGCTTTGTCGCCTCGTAAGTCTTCCGTCCCATGACGACTGTATCGAACTCGCTCATCAAGGCAGCGAAGTCGATGTCGGGATCCATGACGATCCAATCGGCTTCGCCGTTGGGGCCCGCGAGGTATCCGTCCAGGCTCATGGCTACAGAGAAGCGAACTCGTCTCATGAAGGACTCCTGCGTTATATCTGACTTGTGAAAGTATCATGCAGGCAAGAAGCGATCTTTCCGATGCGGCCACGGTGACGGTTGCGCAGCTGTCGCCGCCGTATCTTTCGCGCACTGGGTCCCTGGTGATTCCTCCTTCGCCGCTTGATGTCGCCGCGGATCGTCCTGGCGCGTACACGGTCACTGTTTCAGCCGTCGTTTACGTCACATGGACGTCGACGGTGGAGGTTCGCAATGACGGCGCACGCTGTGCACAAACAGTTACGACCAACGTGACCGCTCGTTTGGTGCGCTAAGCGTGGATTAGGAATGCATTAACCACGATGCGACGTCAGACGGTGGGGGCGAGATTGGGGCGCTGACTGCGCAGGCACCTCAACATACCAGCCTCATGCAACCTGCGACTGCTTTGCTTTCCGTGGCACTCGCCCTGCTCCTCCCTGTCGCCGGGTTAGTCGCACAGGAACCCGGCGCGGTTGCCCTGGACCAGCGGATCCGCGGACTGACCGTGACTGCGCGCGTTCTCGTTATCGGCGCGCACCCGGATGACGAGGACACCCGTCTCATTGCCTGGCTGTCACGAGGACACAACATCGAGACCGCGTACCTGTCCCTTACGCGCGGTGAGAGCGGAATGAACGTCGCCGGATACGAAGTCGGCGACGGACTCGGAGCAGTGCGCACAGCCGAAGTGCTCGAAGCGCGTCGGATTGACGGGGCGCAGCAATTCTTCACGCGAGCGTTCGACTTCGGCTTTTCACGGACGGCCGAAGAGACGTTCAAACAGTGGCCTCGTGAGGCACTGTTGGCCGACATGGTGACGATAGTCCGCGCCTTCCGTCCGCACGTGATCATCGCCCGATACACGGGGACACCAGCTGATAGCAACGGACACCACGAGGCCTCGGCGTTGCTTGCCCGCGACGTGTTCGATGTCGCCGGCGACACCGCGAGGTTTCCGGTTTCGAGGCACGGGTTCCCATGGCGTCCAATGACGCTGTATGGTCCGGGAACAGGTTTGACGATCGATATCGGCGGGTTCGACCCGGTGAGCGGGCGCACGTGGACAGCCATTGCCGCGGAGAGCCGAGCCGTGCATCGCACGCAGGGCTATCCGGATTCACTTCTGCGCGAGGGACCCGATAGCGCCCGTTTGCTGACGCTCGCGCCAATCGCAACGTTCACCAGCGATTCTGCGCCGAAGCCTGACGACCTATCTCTCTTCGCCGGTATCGACACGAGCTTCGCGCGGCTCGGCGTGGGCGGAGCGGATACCGTCACGCGTATCCTGGCGGTCATCGCGGCGCTGGCTGATACGGCGCGCCGCCAGTTGGACCTCCGGAATCCAGTCGGCGTCGTGCCGCATCTGGCGCGCGCGGCACGACTCGCGGGATGGGTACGCGGGCGAACGCCGCGATGCCTCCATCCGGCCGCGGACGCCTCTGCATTCTCGTCAGGCGGCCGGCTGTGCGGACGGCTCGACCGTCTTGACCTCGATGCCGCGATCGATCTCGTTATGCGGCGGGCCAGCGAGGCCACATTCATCGCGGCCGGCGTCCACGTCGAGATGCTCGCGCACCGCGAACAAGTCGCGTACGGCGATTCTGTTCCCGCAACGCTCACGGTGGCGAACCGCGGCCGCTCTCCACTTCAGATGATTACGGTGTCCATCTCCGGCGCCACGGACAGTCGTATCAGGCCGTTGATAATTCCGCCGGACAGCACGGCGCGATGGACAATCCCTGTCTCGGTGCTCGGCAGCACCGTCCCCTGGTGGCTTGGGCAAAAGGTGTTGAATATCTACGAGCCGTTCGAGTCCGCGCTCGACGGCCTGGCGCGTCAGGCTGCGATCCCCGACCGCGTCACCATTCCGGCCGTGGCCATACCTGAAAACATCCGGCGCGTGAGCGACGTCACGGTCCTGGTTCGCATCGCAGAGCAACTGATCGGTATGAGCGTGGGGCCGATCGTGCATCGTACCGCCGACCCGTTAGGCGGCGTGCAGGAGCGCGCCGTCACCAGCGTCCCGCCGATTACGCTCGGCTTCGACCACAGCCTCGAGTGGGTTCCCGCCGGGAAACCGGTCGACAGGCTCCTGCGTTTCTCCGTGCAATCGAACGCCGATAGCCAGCGAACCATATCACTCAACCTCGTGGCGCCACCGGGATTGCGGGTGGATTCACTGCGAAAAACGATTACGCTCGCGCCACAACAGACAACGGAACTTCTTCTGCGGATTCGCGGCACGTTGCAGCCCGGTCGGCATCCATTCGGCCTGTTCGGCCGAGACGCTGATAGCGTTGAATTCGATCGAGGGCTGCGCACGGTCCGATACCCGCATCTTCGACCCATACAGTTGAGTCGTGGGTCGGCTCTCTGGCTACACGGCGTGGAGATCACGGTGCCGAGTCGGCTCAACGTGGCGTACCTCCAGGGCGTGGGCGACCTGATCACGCCGTACCTACGCCAGTTAGGCGTCCGCCTGACGGTGCTCGATTACGACGCGTTGCTGAACGCGGACCTGACGGGGTTCACGACGATCGTGGTCGGAACGCGTGCGTATGAGACGCATCCCGGGCTCGTGGCGTCGAACGCGAAATTGCTCGACTTCGCCCGGCGCGGCGGAACACTACTGGTCCTGGGCGGAACGACGGCAACGTATGGGTACAATGTCTTCCCCTTTCCGTTAGGCCCTGGGCCGGATGGGGCCACCGACCGTGTGACGCTGGAAAACGCACTTGTCCGAGTGCTGACACCAGGTGAACGAGTGTTGACCTGGCCGAATCGTATTACCGAACGTGACTGGGGCGGGTGGGTTTCGGAGCGCGCGAGCTTCATGCCGCGGGTCATCGACTCGCGTTATGCAACGCCGTTGGAGATCCACGATCCGGACCAGCCGGAGAGCCGCGGTGCATTACTAATCGCGCGGCTTGGGAAGGGCACCTACATCTACACAACGCTTGCCCTCGTGCAGCAGCTACCAGCCGCCGTCGGCGGAGCCGCGAGGTTGTTCGTCAACCTGATGAGTGTGGGCCTGGAACCGGCTGCGGGCGCGGCCCAACCGCCTGGCGAGGGGGAATAGCTTTTCGCCGTCGTTCAGTCCGCAGTTGCCGGACCGAATACATCGGCGAGATCAATATCGAGAGTCGCTTCAGTTTCTTTCGGTGCCCATGTCAGTCGGTCACTCGTCGTGACTGGAGATGTGCCAAGCCGAATCACCGTGACCGACCTTCGATCACCGTCAACGATCCAGTACTCAGGGACGCCAACCTCGTCGACGTAGAAGGGGCCCTTGAACTCGCGGTCACGCCGGCGCGTGGAAGGCGACAGTACCTCGACTACAAGAATCGGAATCGGCGCAGACTTCCAGTCAGTTTTCGGTGCAGCCGGCTGTCTCACGAGCAGGTCCGGGAGTAGCTCAGACTCACCCTCGGTGATGACGGAGTTTCCGCTGTACACGTATCCCAGGCCGTGGGCCATGACGAAGGGGAGGAGCACCGCATGAAGGCGCGCAATGGTCGTCTCGTGATCGAACGTCGGCGCCGGAGTCACGAACAGCTCTCCGTGGAGCAGTTCGTATTTGTTGCCGTCGTCCGGGAGGCTATGCAGTTCTTCGAGAGTCCAGACCTTCGCCTGTACCATGGGCATGTGTCGTCGCTCCTCGGCGGACTCGATCGGTCGCGCATGAGCCGAGGTTAGCAGCGCGACACGAGCAGTCCGGTACCGTCTCAATGCATGGGATGTCATTTCGACGCCGTTCTACTCTTTGCCGAGCGTACGCTCGGCGGTCTTGCCGAGTCAAGCGGGACCTGACTGCCCCCTAATTCACGCTTGACGATATGTAACGAAGCGGTTACATATCCTTCCATGCAAGTGGCGTTTGCAGTAGCGGATCAGGTTCGACGTGAGATACTGATGTTGCTGCGAGACCAGGTGATGTCGGCGGGTGACATCGCCAGCCGCTTCGACATCAGCCGGCCGGCCGTGAGCCGCCATCTCCGTGTGCTTCGCGAGTGCGGGCTGGTTGTCGACGAGATGCGCGGCCGCGAGCGACTGTATCGGCTCGACACCGCGCCGCTCGCTCCGTTGATGCAATGGTTGGCAGAGGTGAACAATCGCTGGTCCGCCCCGTTGGACGCGCTTACGACCGAGGTCTATCGCACACGTCGTGAGCGACGAGGTTCACGTACCACTCTCCGCGAGAAGACCGCATGACGCTTGTTCCCAATGGACAGCTGGTTCCCACCGCCGAAGGTCTCGACCTGGTCATCATTCGGACATTCAATGCACCCATCGAGGACGTGTGGGCCAGCATCACGGAGCCCGAGCGTACTGCGCGCTGGTTCGGTCGATGGACGGGCGAGCCGGGTCCCGGTCGGACGATCCGATATAAGATGACGTTCGAGGGAGAGGGTCCCGATTCGGAAATGTTGATCGAGGCGTGCGAGCCGCCCAGGCGCCTGGCTGTGCGTGGCCTGGGCGCTTATGGATGGCGACTGGAAGCGCATCTCAGCGAGAACAAGGGCATCACCGAAATGCGCTTCACACACCACCTCGACGCGGAGACCAATGTCGGAGATGTGGGACCAGGCTGGGAATATTATCTCGACAATCTGGTCGCGTCGCGCACCGGCGCTGCGATGCCGGATTTCAATGACTACTACCCGTCGCAGAAGGCATACTATCTGGGGTTGGCAGAATCAGTTCGCGGCAATACCTGACAACTGACGCTGGAGCAATCATGCGAATTGCAGTATCGATTTCGAGCGCTACCTGCGCCCTGCTGCTGTCGGCCGGAAGCGTCTGCGCCCAGTCGAGCGCGGCCGCCACAACCGGCTCCGCAAAGCCGTCGATGGAGAAGGTGACGGGAATCGGCGGTTTCTTCTTCCGCGCGTCGGATCCGAAGGCGCTGGCGGAGTGGTACGAGCGCCATCTCGGTATCAACCGGACACCGACGTCATACTCGCAACAGCCGTGGGAACAGGCCGCGGGTCCAACGATCTTCGGGGCCTTTCCGAAAGACAGCAAGTACTTCGGATCAGACGCCCAACAATGGATGATCAACTTTCGTGTCCGCGATCTCGATGCGATGGTCGCACAGTTGCGACGCGCCCGAATTGAGGTCGAGGTTGATAGTCAGTCGTATCCCAACGGACGGTTCGCGCGATTGAAGGACCCGGAAGGCAATCCCATTCAGCTCTGGGAATCGAAGCGACCAGGCTGAGCACTCTTCCTTCGTTGTGATCAGTTGTCTTCCTCAGCGCCCCTCCGCGTTGCCTTCGCGCGCCTCTGCGTTCAAAGGCTGTTAACGGCGAGAATCCGGCCCTTCCACCCAGTCAATTGACGAAGGCCCCCTTTATTCACTCGGAGCGCAGGGTGACCACTGGGTCTACCGCTGCCGCGCGTCGAGCAGGTGCCCAGCAGGCGAGGACCGCCACGGAGCCGAGCAACGCGATTACGCCCGCGTAGGTCGATGGGTCGGCGCCGGAGATTCCGTAGAGCAGCGTATCGAGCAGCCGGGTCGTCGCAAACGCGCCCGCCACGCCGATCGCCACTCCAATTGTCGTAAAGAGCAGGCCGTTCGCCAGGACACCCCGCACGATCTCGCCTCGCGTGGCACCTAACGCGGAACGGATGCCGAATTCGCGCGTACGTTCCGCGACGAGTCCCGAGACCACTCCGTAGAGACCGACGGCGGCGAGGAGCAGCGCGGCGATCGCGAACGTTCCGTAGATCACTGACGCAAATCGCCGGTCGGATCCCGTTCTCCAGACCAGCTGCTCCATCGTCGCCACGCGTGCAATCGGCTTGTTGCGATCGACGGACCACACCGCCCGCCTGACGGCATTGGTCATCGCGGCGGCGTCGCCGCTGGTCCGCACGACCAGCGACTGGACCGGGTCCACCCACCGCCATTGCGCACTCGACACATAGAAAGCCGCCGTGTTCAGCGACGCGAGCGACTGTTGTTTCACGTCACCCACGACACCCACCACCGTGCCCCACGGCCGCGAACCGTCGCTGTCGGGTCCGAAGCGTACTCGCTGCCCGATTGGGTCCGCAGTAGCGAACGTCTGGATAGCCAGCGATTCACTGATCAGGAACGATGGCGGCGCGTCGGCGCGATCCGACTCGTCGAGCAGGCGCCCACGCAACAATGGAATCCCCATCACCCTGAAGTAGTCCCCCGACACGGAGTAGCGCATCGCTGCGCCATCTTCGCCGGGCTGGCGCTCCGGGAAGGCAGCAAAGGTGTAGCCGTACGCGTCGAGGTCACCGCTCAGTGGCAGCTGGCTGGTGAACGCGGCATCCATTACGCCGGGCACGTTGCGCACTGCGGTCAGCGCCTGCTCGTAAAAATTGAGGCGCTCCTGATCGGTTCGATTGCGACCGGCGGCGTCGACGACCTGCATCGTGAGGACGCGTTCGGTTTGAACGCCGGGAGATACCGCAAGGAGCCTATCGAGGCTGCGCACGAGCAGGCCCGCACCAACGAGCAGGATGAGCGCCAGTGCGACCTCGCACACGACCAGTGCTCCGCGCGCGGCGCCCCGTCCACCGGCAACGGTCCGTGATACACCTTGCATGCCGCCACGTACATCGGCGCGCGAGGCGCTCAGCGCGGGCATCAGGCCCACGGTGATGCCGACGAGTGTCGTGATGATCAGGCCGAAGCCAAATGCAGTCCCGTCGACGCGGACAAGGTCGACGTTCGGCAGCCCGGGAGGACTGAGCGCAACCAGGGCACCGACACCCATCTGGGCGACGACGAATGCAAGCGCGCCGCCGATAATCGCCAGCATGACGGATTCGGTAAGGAGCTGGCGCACCAGCCGCTTGCGTTCCGCGCCTAACGCGGCCCGCAGGGAGAATTCGGCGCGGCGCCGCCGGCTGCGCGCCAGGAGCAGGTTGGCCACGTTCACGCAGGCGATGAGGAGCAGCATGGCGGCGGCGGCAACAACGGCGATCAGAGCGGGTCGGGCGCCGGCGGTGACGTCCTCCTGCAGTCCACGCACGAGCAGGCCGTTCTCGAGCCCGGCCCACAACACCCGTGGGTATTCGCTGATCGGCTGCGAAGCGATCGTCGCCAGCTCGCGCCGCGCGACATCCACGTCTAAGCCGCGTTGCAAGCGCCCGACGATCCGGTAATGATGGCCCCACTCGCGCGCGTTAGGTGCTGCCCGTGGCTGTGCCTGAAGGGGCGCCCAGATGTCAGTGGATGGCGACAGGATGTCCGTGAACCCCGGCGCCATGATGCCAATCACGGTATAGGGCTCGCCGTTCAACGTGATTGAAGTGCCGATGATGGAGTCAGCGCCGCCAAAGCGTCGCTTCACCAATCGGTCACTGAGGACCGCAACCCTGGCCGCGCCGGGTGCGTCCTCGGCGTCGTCGAAGGAGCGGCCCACAGCGGGGAGCACACCTAACGTATGGAAGTACGACGCGCTCACGCGTTGTCCCTGGAGCCGTTCCGCCTCGTCGGTCCCAGTGAGCGAGGGGCGCCAGAGGTCGGTGGCGCTCATCGTCTCGAACGATCGGCTGCGGCTCGCCAATTCCTCGTACGTTCCGTAGGTCGGCTCTGCCGGTGCTCCCGATTGGGCGCGATCGCTGATCGTGACGATACGTTCAGCGCCGGGATACGGCAGCGCGCGGAAGAGTATGGGATTGACGGCGCTGAAAATTGCCGTGGCGGCACCGATCCCCACGGCGAGCGTGAGCGCGGCGACCATCGTGAAAACTGGATCTCGGCGCAGGCGACGGAGTGCGTAGCGCACGTCGCTGAGCAGGGTGTCGACCCCGTGCTCCCAGCCGGACGCCCGTACCTCCTCGCGCGTGGCGGTGAGGCTGCCGACTTCGGTTGTCGCCTGTCGCAAGGCGTCCTCGTAAGGCAGGCCCTGGCGCTCGAGTTCACGCGTTCGGCTTTGAACGAAATGGCGGACCTCGAGGTCCGTCTCCGCGTCGGCGCGCGCAGGGGAGAATAGTGCCGAGACGCCACGCTGGATCTGCCGCAGCAGCGGAATCATGACTCCGTCCGCAGCAGTCGGTTGATCGCGCCAACCTTCCGGTCCCACTCCGTCGTCTCGACGGCGAGCTGCTTCCGTCCGGCGCGGGTGAGGGAGTAAAACTTTCCCTGGCGTCCGTTCTCCGTTTCACGCCACTCGGCGTCAAGCAGGCCGGCGCGCTCGAGTCGCTGCAAGGCGACGAGAAGTGAGCCCGCGTTCACCTTGAAGACGCCGCGAGAGATCTGCTCCACGCGACGCGCGATCCCGAAGCCGTGCATCGGCGCGAGGCTGAGCGTCTTGAGGATGAGCATGTCCAGCGTACCGGAGATGACATCGGTGCTCTGCTCGTCCACGGCGCCCTCTCCACTTGATAGTCAGGAGGACCTTACGGAGCGCTCCTGCTGATTGTCAAGAGGAACAGCTCGAGGATCTTCACTGTGGGTTTGATCCAGAAGGTCCCGTGCTTTGGGAGCGCGTCCAGAAATTGCTCCAGTCCGCTGGAAACGCGATCGGCCACTTAAAGGGGGTTTCCCCTTACAACGTGTAAGGCCGGCGCCTGACTCACGCTCACGAGCCATCACTAAATTGGGGAACAACGGCTCTCGCGAGCCAAGGAGGCCCTATGCGGCCGAACGTTGCAAGCCTCATCGACCCCGAGCGCCCCCGGGCCGAGCAGATTGCCGAGCTCCGGCGCGCAGTGAAGGCGTGCTACTGTGGACTGGGTCCAGCGTGTCACCTCTGGCGCCAGTTTACGCCTGATGAGCGATTGGCGTGCTCGCTCGACAAACGGGCGACAGCACAATACCAGTGGAAGAATGGCATGTAGCGGCATCCGGGTGCTGGGTGCAGCCGCCGCCGCGTAGCGCAGCCTCGCGCCACGCGCTCCCATCGTCTATCGATGGGGCTTGACATCTGATGCAAGACCAGGGCATCCTTCCCATCACCTATCGATGGGAAGTGCACTGTGAAGACTCCGCCCGACCTGCTGCCCGGCACGCTCGACCTCCTGGTGCTTCGGACCCTGACGCGTGGCCCACTGCACGGCTACGGCATCGCGCAGCGTGTGAAGGACATCTCCCGCGACGTACTCCAGGTAGGAGAAAGCTCACTCTATCCCGCATTGCAGCGTCTCCTGCTCGATGGCTGCGTCAAGGCGGAATGGGGTGCGTCAGAGAACAACCGCCGCGCGAGATACTACACACTTACCGCCGCGGGACAACGGCGCCTCGCCGCCGAGCGGAAGGAGTTCGAGCGGATTGTGGGTGCGATCCAGCTCGTCCTCGCGAACGCGTAGCAGAATCCCATGCGACTCATCCGGCGTCTCGGACAGTGGCTGCGTCCTGGTGCTCGCGACGCCGATCTCGCCGAGGAGTTGTCATTTCATCGGGAGGCGATCGAGCGCGACCTGATCGCCCGTGGTCATTCGCCCGCTGAAGCCCGCGACACGGCACGGCGCGCAATGGGAAACGAGACGCGTGCAAAAGAGGTCGCACGAGGCATCTGGATCTGGCCCTCGCTCGACGCGGTCTGGCAGGACGCGCGGGTCACGATGCGCGGATTTGCCCGGAACCCCGTCTTCACCGCAGGCGTCATGGTGACGTTTGCGTTAGGCGTCGGCGCGAATGCGGCAATGTTCTCGGTCATCGACCGGATGATGGTTCGTCCGCCCGCGCTCATGCGCGATCCCGCGAGTGTGCACCGTGTCCACATGTACCGCACCTCGAACGGCATCGAGAGCGAGACGGGTGGTCAATACGCCAGGAACGCGGACATCGCGCGTTGGACGACGAACTCCTTCAACGCCGTCGCCATGCACTCGACCAGGCAGCTTGCGGTCGGCGTGGGGCAGGACGCGCGCGAAGTGCGTATCGGGATCGTCAGCGCGAACTTCTTCGACTTCTTCGATGCGCCACCCGTCGCCGGCCGCTACTTCGACGTTTCCGAAGACGCGCCCCCCGCAGGCTCGCCGGTCGCCGTCCTGAGTTACGCGACATGGCAAACGCAG
>DASRPK010000197.1:0-20810 GCA_035646395.1 Gemmatimonadaceae bacterium
TGCTGGACATGATCGAGAACAGTGCGTCATCGATCATGGCGTTGCTCCGGGCAACGCTCCGGTTGGCGGGCGAAGAACCACCGGCGGAGTCATTGGCTGTGCTGGACCGGATCGAAGTCATCACCGGGATCAACAGCGGCACGTTCCGGCGGATGCTTGGGCACTCACGGGGAACGGCAAAAATCAGTGAAGCGGACGCTTCTTCGGTGACCGCGAACTACCTGTCGAGCGTGGCTGAGGTTGTCGGTTGGGTTGATGCGCAGGGCCCGCCATGAGATTTGAGATCTGAGACTCGAGATCTGAGATTGAGATCCGGGATTTGAGATGTGCACTGGCGGGAATGAATTCAAAACTAAAGGAGCAGAGCAATGCGTGGTTTACTGGCGGTCGCGCTGGTTGCGTTCGGGATCACCGGTTGCGGCTACAACACGATTCAAACGAACGACGAGGCGGCGAACGCGGCGAAGCAGCAGATCGAAGTGCAGTTGCAGCGTCGGGCCGACCTCGTTGGCAACCTCGTTGAAACAGTGAAAGGGCAGGCGCAGCAGGAGCTCGAGGTGTTCACGCAGGTCGCGCGCGCCCGGGCCGGACTGACTAGCGCCATCCAGGGCGGCAACCCGCAGGAGATGGCGAACGCGAACGAGCAGCTGACAGCTGCCGTCCGTAGCTTCAACATCCAGGTCGAGGCGTATCCCCAGATCAAGTCCGACCAGGCGTTCCTGCGCCTGCAGGATGAACTGACGGGGACTGAGAACAGGATTGCGGTGGCCAGGACCGATTACAATGAGGCGGTCCAGAAGCACAACACGTACATCCGGCGCTTTCCGATTGTGATAACGGCAAAGATCATCGGCGCGAAGCCACGAGAGTATTTCGAAGTAACCAACGCAGCGAACCGTGATGCGCCGAAGGTTGATTTCAAGAAGTAGGAAGCAGGAGGAAGGAAGCAGGAAGCAGGAAGCAGGAAACAGGGAAGGAACGAAACGTTTCATTAGAGGGTCCGTCGGCGGCAGCCGCGGACCCTCAGTCCGTCCCTGTTTCCAGCTTCCTGCCTCCTGCTTCCTCCTCCTGCTTCCTCCTCCTGCTTCCTGCTTCCTCGTCTATCGGTTATAACTGAACATGCTCCGACGCCGACCTCTCCGCGTTGCCGGTGTGCCGATACTGGCCCTGACCCTGTTCAGCGCCTGCTATCGTTATGTGCCAACGACGGCGGCGGATCTCGCAGTCGGCAGCGAATACAGGGGTCACCTCACGGACGAAGGATCACGCCGCGTGGCGCCGGTGATCGGAGAAAACGTGCAGCAGTTCGACGGGCGTATCGTGACCGTCCTCGATACGGCGTACCTGGTGGCGATGAGCGCGACGCTCAAGCGGGCTGAGCAGCGCCGGACTATCTGGACAGGCGAACAGCTGATGATCCCGCGATCGGCCGTGAATCGGTTTGAGTTGCGGCAACTCGATCGGCCTCGAACAATCCGCGCGGCAGCGCTCTACGGCGGTGGAATGCTTGCCATAGGCGTCCTGGTTTTTTCGATCAAGTCGCTTTCGAGTGGAAGCGGTACCGTGACACCGCCACCACCACCACCTTGAGCCGACTCGCAATCGAAGCACATCTCGTCACACGGTGACGAGACGTCTCTCCCGCTTTCCTCCCGTTCTCAAACGGTGACAGGAGGAGCGGGAGATTCTCTTTCCGGTTGACACTCTGGAAGTCGCGCTCGTAAGATTGCCCAATCGTCACAACCGGCCGCAGGGATAGTACGAAGACACGATTGAGCGTCGTGCGGCGAGTTCGAAAGAGCCGCATCGAATTGAGCGGGCAAACGCGAACGCCAAGCGTTACGGGCGTGCCGCGGCATGAGCACGTCACCGCCCTGCGACCCACTGTCTCGTCGCCGGTCTCTCCCCCGCCTTGCCGCTGCACGCCCCCACTCGAGCGGCACAGCAAGGCACTCCTCGAAGGGCGGACTCATTGAACGGAGGTTCCCGCCGTATGCGACACTTGATTCGTCTGTTCACTCTGTTCCTGGCCACGCTGGTTGCGGTCCCGGGAGCGATGGCCCAGCAGGGCGCCACGGTCACCGGCAAAGTGACCGGCGAAGGCGGCGCACCAATTGCCTTCGCCAGCGTTGTGCTGGGTGGCATGGGCCTCGGCGCGTCGACGCGTGAAGACGGCGTCTTTTCGATCGCCGTGCCGGCCGGGCGTGTCACCAACCAGCGCGTCGACGTGACTGTCCGCGCGATCGGCTACCAGTCGGTGACGCAGCAGGTCACGCTCTCGCCAGGCTCGGTCACCGTGAACTTCACCCTCGCCGTGAACCCGCTGCGCCTCGGTGAAATCGTCGTCACCGGCGCCGGCACGGCGAGCTCCATTGAACGGCTGGGCGCCGTGGTGAGCACGGTGAAGAGCGAAGAGATCCTGAAGTCGAACGAGTTGAACGCGGTGCAGGCGCTGGCGGCCAAGGCTCCCGGCGTGGTCGTGACATCGTCGTCAGGCGAAGCGGGCGCGTCGAGCTTCATCCTGATCCGTGGCCAGAAGTCAATCGAGGGAACTTCGCAGCCCATCTTCGTGGTGGACGGCGTTCCGGTCGACAACTCCACCATCGTGACCACCGAGCCGACGGCGGGCACGCAGGCCATGAACCGCATGGCTGACCTGAACCCGGCCGACATCGAGTCGGTCGAGATCCTGAAGGGTGCGGCCGCGGCCGCGATCTACGGCGCGCGTGCCGGGGCCGGCGTCATCCTGATCACCACCAAGCGTGGCCAGGCGGGTGCGCCCAAGTGGAACTACCGGGTGAGCTATTCGCAGGACGAGGTGAACACCGACTATCCGCTGCAGACGAAGTTCGGTCAGGGCGCGGGCGGCCTGCCCGCGGTCTGTAACGGCGTCGGCTGCCGCCTAACGGGTTCTTCCTTCGGGCCCGAGCTGGCCCCGGGAACTCCGACCTATAATCACTTCAAGGAGATGTTCGAGTCGGGCAACACGATCGACAATTCTCTCAGTCTCTCGGGTGGCACGGAGCGGTCGTCCTTCTACCTCTCCCTGGGTCATACCAACCAGGACGGCTATATCATCGCCGACAATGACAAGTACAGCCGCACGACGGCGCTGGTGAAGGGAAACCTCGAGCTCAACGAGAAATTGCGGATCGGCGCCACGGTAAACTTTGCCGATACCCACGGCTCGTTCATCCAGAAGGGCTCGAACCTGTCCGGGCTGCTCCTGGGAGCGCTCCGCACGCCGCCGGAGTTCAATAACGCCAACTACATCGACGAGACGACCGGATTGCATCGGTCGTACCGGTATCCGCAGCCGACGGCTACGTCCCAATACGAGACGCGCGCCTACGACAATCCGTACTTCATCGTCAACAACATCAAGAACACCAGTGATGTCGGCCGCTCCTTCGGCAACGTCAACATCGACTATGCCCCGTTGAGCTGGCTGACGCTGAAGTACACGTTAGGCGCCGACTACAGCTCGGACGCCCGCATCGAAGGCCTGCCGCCGTCGAACTCGACGGACCCGACCGGCGTCATCGATCGCGCCAATTACACCGTGCTGCAAATCGACCACAACCTCATCGCCCAGGCACAGAAGGACTGGAACGACTGGACGAAGACGTCACTGACACTGGGCCAGAATCTGAACAGCCGGAAATTCGAGCAGCTGCAGGTCCGCGGCAAAGGCTTCATTTCGCCGGACCTTTTCCAGCTGAGCAACACGATTTCCAGCAACCTGCTTCCACTGGACTACGAATCGCTGGTGCACCTCGAAGCCTATTTCCTGGAAGGGAAGCTCGATTTCTGGGACCAGCTATACCTCACCGCCGGCGTCCGTAGCGACGCGTCCTCGACGTTCGGGAAGGATGTGCGCCGCAATTATTTCCCGAAGGCCAGTGCCGCATGGGAAGCTTCGAAGTACCTCGGAATCAACAGTGGCAACGGCACGCTCAGCTACCTGAAAGTCCGCGCCGCCTACGGCGAGACGGGCCGTGAGCCCGCCCCGTACCAGGTGTTCAGCGGCTACCAGGTGGGCACCTTCCTCGACGGCTGGACGACGGGGCTCAACGTCTCGCAGGCTGGTAACGCCGGTATCTTCATTGCCGCCGCGAAGGGACAAGCGAACCTGAAGCCCGAGCGGAACAAGGAGCTCGAAGGCGGAGTCGACCTCGCGTTCTTCGATTCGAAGGTGGACGTCGGCTTCACCTATTACGACGCGAAATCGACCGACGTCATCCTGTCGCTGCCCGTGCCGCCGTCGACCGGATACTTCAGCCAGGTGCAGAACGCCGCTGAAATCACGAACAAGGGAATGGAGATTTCAGTCAACTGGCGCGCCCTGACGACGCCGTCGCTCGCATGGACGATCGGCGCGCAGTACGCGAAGAACAAGAACAAGGTCACCGACCTGCGTGGCGCGGAAGAGTTCTACCTCGGTGCCACGTTCAACGGCGGCATCAAGGAAGGTTACGCCCATGGCGTATTCATTGACTGGGACTTCGGGCGCTGCCGACTGGGAGAAGAGTCGAACGTGGCGTCCGGTGTCGATGTGAATGCGTGGTGCACGGCGAACAACGCACCCGACGGCGCGATGTACATCGGCGAAGACGGATACCCGATCTTCGACGAGACGCCGCACGTCGTTGGTGACCCGAACCCGGATTGGACGGGCAGCCTGACGTCGAGCCTGAATCTCTGGGGCAAGCTGAACTTCTCGGCCCTGGTCGACTACCGGAGCGGGGGACAGGTCTTCAACGGCACGAAGGGCGCACTTCTCGCCTTTGGCGCTCACAAGACCAGCGAGATGCGCGGTGAGCAGCGGACGTTCGGCACGGATTGGCTCCCCGGTGCAGTGACTGGCCCGGGCGCGGGAACGCCGGTAGTGCTCGATGAGGACACGTGGTTCGGTAACCTCGGTAACTGGTTCTCAGGTCCGGGCTCTCAGTTCATCGAAGACGGCACGTTCCTCAAGCTGCGCGAGGTTTCGGTGAGCTATCAGGTCACCGCACCGTTCGTACAGCGCGCCGGATTTTCGAGCGTCGACATCCGCCTCGCCGGTCGCAACCTGTTCACGCAGACCGACTATACCGGAATCGACCCCGAGTCGAACCTGGGTGGTGCGACGGCGTCGCGCGGCAATGAGTACTTCAACAATCCGCAGTCGCGTTCCTATGTCATTTCCTTCGCCTTCAACCGCTAATCCAGAGGAGCCATCGACATGTCTCGCATGAAGACACTGTGTGTCGCCGGCGCCGCGGTTGCGGCGACCGCCTGCTCGGACTTCCTGACCGGCGAGAAGCTGGATTTCGATCCCAACCGGCCTACGTCAGCGGAAGCGGCGCAGCTGTTCACCGCCGTGCAGGTCAATTCGTATTACATCCTCAACGGGCATGCCGCACGCGTCCTCGCGATGTGGATGCAACAGATGGCGGGCACGGACCGCCAGTATCGCGGCTATGACCAGTATTCGATCACCGAAGGGCTGTTTGGTGAGTACTCGTCGGCATATACCGGCGGCGGGTTGATTGACATTCGTGCGATCCAGGCTTCCGCCGAAGAGTCGGGAAACCGGATCTTTGCCGGCATTGCCAAGGTGTGGGAAGCACTCGTTATGGGCTTCGTCGCCGACATGTATGGGGACGCGTCGTACACTCAGGCTGTGAATGGTGACGAGTTCCCGCAGCCCACGCTCGACCAGCAGGCACAGATTTACGCGGCGCTCCAGACGCTGCTGGACGCGGCCATCGCCGACCTGCAGTCCGGTGAAGGAGCGGTCGGGGACCTGGACCTGTCGCTGGGTGGTGACCCGGTCAAGTGGATCGGTGTGGCCAACACGCTGAAGGCTCGACTGTATCTGCATACCGCCGAAGTCAATCCGTCGGCGTACCAGCAGGCGCTGTCCGCGCTGTGCACGGGAGCCACGCTGGCTACATGCACGAAAGGTATTCAGTCCAGCGCCGGTGACCTGAATCAGTACCACAGCGATGCGTCCGGCGAGGAGAACATCTGGTGGCAGTTCATCGCTCGCGATCGCGACAGCTACATGCGCCCCGGCAAGTTCCTGGTCGACCTGATGAATACCCGGAACGACCCGCGTCGCGACGAATACTTCCAGCTCAATGGAAGTGGCGTGTACGGCGGCGCCGCACCAGGTGAAGGTCTCGACACCGACCTCCACTCCAATCTGGGCCTAACGAGGCTTGACCCGGGGTACGACCAGCCGATCCTGACGTACCAGGAGACGCTGGCGATCATCGCCGAGTCCGCGTACCGCGCGAACAACATCGCCCTGGCGCGCCAGGCGCTCGACGCGCTGATCGCGACCTACGGTGGCAGCGCGGCCGGCGCAGGACTCTCCGGCGCTGCGCTGCTCGCGCGGATTCTCGAGGAGAAGTACATCGCGCTGTTCCAGAACTACGAGGTGTACAACGACTGGAAGCGCACGTGTTACCCCAACCTCACGCCGGCGAACAATTCGTACCAGGGGAACATCCCGGCCCGGTTCACGTACCCGGTGGCGGAACGGAGCTCCAATCCGGATAACATCCCGGATGCGGGCGATCAGCCGCGCAGGAATTCCAATGATCCGGTCACGGTAACGTCGGCCGATGGCACTGCTTGCAAGGGACAGAAACCCTGAGTGATGGCAAATTGCAAATTGCAAATTGCAAATTGCAAAATTGATGATTTGAAAATGGAGGGCAGAGGGATGGATCCTCTGCCTTCTGTTTTCTTCCCAGCATGTTCATCCATGGCCAACTTGATGCGTCCTGCCTTCGCGCTGGTTCGACTGCTTCCGCTGGTTCTCGCTTTGGCGGGTTGCTACCGCTTCAGCCCCATCGAGGGTGCGACTCCCGACCGTGGACAGGAGATCCGGCTGGACCTCACGGATGAAGGATCAGTGCGCATGGCGCCGATGATCGGACCGCGGATCAGCGCCATCGATGGCAAGGTCGTGGAATCGGCGGATACGGCGATCGTTCTTGCCGTGCAGGCCGTGGTGGCCCAAACCGGACGCTCGATGAACTGGAGTCAGGAGCGGCTGACGGTGCCACGCAGCGCCGTCTCGTCCATCCGGACCCGCACGCTCGACCGGAAACGCTCGTGGATCGTCGCGGGCCTGAGCGTGGTCGGCGCAATCGCGTTAGGCGAACTGTTCGGCTTTGGTAACGGGTTTGACGGATTGCTGGGTGGGGGCGAAGGGGGCGGGAAGAAGTAGTCCGCCGATCCGTCCCAAACACCGAACCGAATCAGCAGGGACGAGTTGGGGGCGCGCGATTTGCGCCAGGTCGCCCGGCACCGTATTTCTAGCCGCTTCGTGCCCGGACTCTCTGGAGGTGGATCATGCGTGGGCTTCACCGGTTTTATGCCGCGGTCCTCGTATTGCTGACCGCTTCCTGCGGTAGCGACGACGTCGTCGATCCGTCGGGATCGACCGGCAGCCTGACCGTCACGGTTCTGGGCTTGCCTCCTGGCTCCAACGCCACGGTGACGGTCACCGGCCCCGCGGGCTTCAACCGGACGCTGACAGCCACGGAAACGCTCAGTGCCCTCACACCGGGGAGCTACACGATCACTGGCGCTGCGGTGACGGCAACGGAAGGCCGGTATTCCGCCAATCCGCCCACCCAGTCCGTGACGGTCGTCGCCTCGACGACTGCGACGTCGGCGACCGTGTCCTACCTGCTGGTCACCGGGAGCCTAACGGTTACCGTGATTGGTCTGCCGGCCGGCGTCAACTCGGCCATCACGGTTACCGGTCCCAATGCGTTCACCCGCACTGTCACGTCCACGACGACGTTCACCGCTCTGGAGACGGGCACCTATACGGTCACGTCGGGTGAGGTTACGACAACGAACGACCGGTATTCGACGGTGTCGCCAACGCAAACGGCCAGTGTCTCGGCTGGTGCGAGCGCGAGCGAAGCGGTAGTCGTGTACGCCCTGGCCACCGGCCGACTGACCGTCACCGTTTCAGGGCTGCCAGCCGGCTCCGGGACAACGCCGGCACCTAACGCCGCGATTACCGTGACCGGTCCTCAAAACTTCACCCGCACAGTGACGGGCACGACGACCATCGGGCTGCTCAGACCCGGCCTCTACGCGACCACAGCGTCCAATGTCATTCACAACGGATTAACGTGGCGTCCGACCCCGACCTCGCAGGCGTCGACGGTCGTGGCGTCTACGACGGCGTCTAACGCGGCAGTGACCTATGCGGTGATCGACGGATCCCTGACAGTTGCCGTGACAGGATTGCCCAGCGGCGTTGCCGGTGCGGTGACCGTAACGGGACCGAACAGCTTCAACCAGACCATCGCTGCCACCACCACGTTTGGAACGCTCCCCCTGGGGACGTACACGGTCACGGCGACCAGCGTCACCGACAATTTCACGACCTACACGCCCACACCGCTCACTCAGACCGCGACGCTGACGGCTGGCGTGGCCACCACTGCGATCGTGGGTTATTCGGCGCCTGTCTCGATCGGCCTGATGAACATCGCGTCCGGCCTCACGCGCCCGGTCCATCTCGTCGCGCCGCCGTTCGACCCGCGGCTCTTCGTCGTGGAGCAGACGGGCCGGATACGGATCATCCAGAATGGAACGCTGGTACCGCAACCGTTCCTCGACATCAGCGCTCGTACCCTGCCCGTCACCGCGGACGACGACGAACATGGACTGCTGGGCCTCGCGTTCCATCCGCAGTACGCCACCAACGGTTTCTACTTCGTGTTCTACATGGATCCGGCGCAGGACCTGGTCGTCGAGCGATACCAGGTGACGTCGAACCCTAACGTGTCCGGCACCGCGGGAACGGTCGTGCTGCGCGTACCGCATGCACTGAAAAAGAGTCACAACGGCGGGGGACTTGGCTTCGGTCCCGACGGCTACCTCTACGTGAGCATCGGCGATGGCGGATGTTGCGCCGATCCGCTTTCGGCTGGCCAGAATCTCAACACACTCCTCGGAAAGCTCCTGCGCATCGACGTCAATTCGACGCCGTACACGATTCCTGCGTCCAATCCGTTCGCGGGCCAGAGTGGCCGTCGGGGAGAAATCTGGGCGTATGGACTGCGCAACCCGTGGCGCTTCGACATCGATCCGCTGTCGTCGACGCTCTACATCGCCGACGTCGGCGAAGACGACATCGAGGAAGTCAACGCGGTCTCGCTCAGCGTATCGGGTCCGAATTTCGGCTGGAGCATCATGGAGGGCTCGAACTGCTTCCAGGACCAGGGATGCTCCCCGCTGGGTCTCCGCGTCCCGGTGGTAGAGTATTCGCACACCGAAGGGTGTTCGATTACCGGCGGATTCGTCTATCGCGGCGCGCTGATTCCCGAACTGCAGGGACACTACTTCTATTCAGACTGGTGCTCGGGATTCCTGCGCAGCTTCTACCTCGCCAATGGTACGGTGACGCAGCAACAAAGCTGGGGCGTCGCGTCGCCGGGGAATGTCACGTCGTTCGGGCGGGATTCGGCGGGTGAGCTGTACGTGCTGACGCAGGCGGGGAATGTGTACAGGATCGTTAGGCAGTGAATAATAGTGAACGTGGGCATGGGGCATGGGGCATGGGGCATGGGGCATGGGGCATGGGGTATGGGTATGGGGTATGCAGTTCCATGCCCCGGGCCCCATGCCCCATGCCCCGGGCCCCATGCCCCACTATTCACGATTCACCTCTTTCGGAAACAGTGAATCGCCCTTCGACACGTTCCATCCGGTCGGATCCAGTGACATGAGGTCCGGGAACCGCTGCGCGCCGAGTTCGCCTGGGCCGCCCAATTGCCGCCAGAGGTTGGCCGACTTATCCGGCAGGTAGGGGAATAACAGCACGGCAAACCGGGCCAGTTGCCTGACGAGTGACGCCAGGGTCTCGTCGAGGGCCGCCGATTGCGCCGGATCTTTCGCCAGCTTCCACGGTGCCTGACGATCGACGTATTCGTTCCCGCGGGCAACCATGCGCCAGACCGCCTGCAGGCCCTCGTGCAACAAGTACCCGCGTCCGCCATCCAGCGCGGCATGATAGGCGGCGACGTCGGCCTGGTCCGCGGTGTCCACGGCCGTGCGCGGGCCGGCCGGGACCGCGCCGGCGCGATACCGCTCGACCATGGCGATGGAGCGACTGGCCAGGTTGCCTAACGCGTTGGCGAGGTCGGACTCGTAGCGCTCCTCGAACCGCTCCCAGCTGAAGTTGCCATCAGCGTCGAACGGCACCTCGCGGAGGAGGAAATACCGGAACGCATCGGCGCCGAAACGGTCCGCCGCTTCACCGACGTCGAGCTTCACGCCCGCCGACTTGCTGAAGCGCTCCCCGGCGAAGTTCACGAAGCCGTGGGCCCAGACACGCCGCGGCAGCGGCAACTCGGCCGCCTGCAACATCGCCGGCCAGACGATGCTGTGCAGGCGATTGATGTCCTTGCCGACGATGTGCAGGTCCGCCGGCCAGCGTTGCTTCCACACGGCGTCCGGATAGCCCGTGCCCGTCAAGTAGTTAGGCAGCGCGTCGAACCAGACCCACGTGCCCTGCGTCTCGCCCGTGCTCGAGGCCAGCGGGAAGGGAATCGCCCACGTCAGCTTCGCCCGCGTGATCGAGATATCCTCCAGTCCCGAGGCCAGCAACGCCAGCATCTCGTTACGACGGGACTCGGGCTGAATGAAATCCGGCCGCTCGTCGTACAGCCGGCGCAGGAAGCCGCTGTAGTTGGAAAGGCGGAAGAACCAGTTGCGCTCCTGCGTCCACTGGAGATCGCGGGTGGGGTGGATCACGCATTTCCCGTCCGCGATTTCGTTCTCACGCTTGAACAGCTCGCACCCGACGCAGTACCAGCCTTCGTAGGTTTTCTCGTAGAAGTCGTCAGGCGAGCTGGCGTGTGCGCGCTTGATGAACGCCCGGACGCCTGACTTGTGGTCCGCGTCGGTCGTGCGAATGAACTGGTCGTACGAGATGCCGAGTTTGGTCCACATGGCGCGGAAACGCCCGGCGAGTTCGTCGACGAAGTCCTGTGGAGGGATGCCTCGTTCTGCCGCGGCCTGGGCGACCTTCTGTCCGTGTTCGTCCATCCCGATCAGGAGATGAACGTCGTCACCCGCCAGTCGACGGTATCTGGCGATTACATCGGCCCCGATCTTCTCATACGCGTGGCCGATGTGGGGATCACCATTGGCGTAGTCGATGGCAGTGGTCAGGTAAAAGCGCGCCATCAGGTCGTGCCCGGCGGCGTGCCACCCGGATTTGCGCCACCACCACCCGCGCCATCTCCACCGCGACCCTTATCGGGTCCACGATTGCGCCGGCCACCGCGACGTCCGCGCCTGCGGCGCCGGCGTTCCGGTCGCTCTTCACCGGAAGCCGGCGACGACGATTCGAGCGCGACATCGCCGTCGGCGCCATCGGGGTCGGAGTCGGTACCGGAGTCGGTACCGGAGTCGGTACCGGAGTCGGTGTCGGAGTCGGTGTCGGAGTCGGTGTCCGGTTCGGGATCGACGACGATGTTCACGCGGTCGCGGGGTGGCGTCCCACCGGCTTGCGGAGTTGCGACGGGCAGTTGCCGCGACGATGAGGCCTTCCCGGACGCGTCCGGCGACCGCGATACCCACGCTGGAAGTTCCACGGTGTCCATCAGGCGAATCACTTCTTCCGACACGTCTTCCACCGGCGATCCATACGCCTCTTGTTCGCCCGTCGGCTCGTGGACTTTCTCTCCACCCATCTCGAGACGGAGATCGTTGAGCGAGAGGACGCGCGTTTCACCATCCTCCGAGCGCAACGTGACCCGTTCGCGGAAGATGTCGTTGACGATGATCTTTTCCTGGCCCTTCGTCGTCGTAATGATCTTCCCTTCTTTCGGGAAGCGCTTGCGTTGCTGCACGTAGAACTCGTGCTCGTACCGCAGGCAGCACATCAGGCGACCGCAGGCGCCGGAGATCTGGCTGGGATTCAGCGACAGTCGCTGTTCCTTGGCGACGCCGAGGTTCACCGGCCGAAGCTCGGGAAGCCAGGACGCGGAGCAATATTCGCGGCCGCACCGACCGATACCGGACAACCGCTTGGCTTCATCGCGCACGCCGATCTGCTTCAATTCGATGCGCGTCCTGAACGTGGACGCCAGCTCGCGGACGAGATTGCGGAAGTCGACGCGTTTGTCGGCCGTGAAGTAGATCGTGAGCTTCCGCCGGTCCCATCGCCACTCGGCGTCGGACAGTTTCATCGCCAGGCCGTTGGCCTTTACCCGTTCGCTCGCCTTGCGGCGCGCCGACTCGTCCTGCTCGCGCAGTTCCTTCAGGCGATTCAGGTCATCGCTGCTCGCCAGTCGTCGCGCCACCTGCGCCACTGTATTTTCGCCGGGTCCATGGCTGCATCCCCTGGCACGCGTCTGGGCCATCTCGCCGACCGCGTGGACGTGGCCAAGGTCCTCGCCCCGATCCGCCTCGACGATGACGGCGGACTTGATTGCGGGAGGATCTTCGCCTTCCCAGAGGAAGAATTCCTTTCTATTGCCCTTAAAACAGACCTCGATGAGCACTTTGATTACGGCGCGATTGGCGGTTTGGATGTGGGAGATGGGAGGTGGGAGGAACCTTACTGAGGATAAACGCGGTCACTGACGCTGGGCACTGATTGGGGTAGCCAATCAGCGATGTAGGTGGGATGGATGCGGGACACACCCACATCCCACTTCTACCATCCACCATCCGTTACTCAGCCCACGCCCCCATTTTCAGGAACTTCTCCCGGCGCCGGCGGACCAGCTTGTCCGGCTTGTGCCGCCTGAGGTCCTCCAGGTTCCTGATCAATGATTCCTGGAGCGCGGCCGCCGATGCTTCATGATTGGTATGTGCGCCACCGACGGGTTCCGGCACGATCTCGTCGATCACCTTGAGGTCGAGCAATTCGGGTGACGTGATGCGGAGTGCCGAGGCGGCGCGTTCCCGCATCTCGACGCTCTTGCCGTCCTTCCACAGGATTGCCGCGCACCCCTCGGCGGTGATCACCGAATAGACAGCGTTCTCCATCATCAGGACCCGGTCGGCGACGCCTAACGCGAGCGCCCCTCCCGATCCTCCCTCGCCGATCACCGTGGCGATGAGGGGGACCTGGAGACGGCTCATCTCGAACAGGTTGCGGGCGATGGCCTCGGACTGGCCGCGCTCCTCCGCGCCAAGTCCCGCCCACGCGCCCGGCGTGTCGATCAGGGTGAACACCGGCACGTGGAACTTCTCGGCGAGCTTCATCAACCGGAGTGCCTTGCGGTATCCCTCGGGATGCGGCATGCCGAAGTTGCGGCGCAAATTCTCCTTGGTGTCGCGGCCACGCTGGTGCCCCATCACCATTACCGTCTCGCCCTCGAGCCGTGCCCAGCCTCCGACGATCGCCGGATCCTCACGGAAGAGCCGGTCCCCGCATAACTCGATGAAGTCGGTGAAGCAGAGACGGATGTAGTCGAGCGTGAAGGGACGCTTCGCGCTCCGCGCCACCTGGAGGCGCTGCAGCGGCGACAGGTTGCGATACACCTCCTGCCGCAACGCCGTGAGCTTCTTCTCGAGCGGAGCGATCTCCTCGTCGACCTGCAGCCGCTGGTCGCCGGCGAGCTTCTTCAGCTCATCGATCTGCTTCTCGAGTTCGAAGATCGGCTTCTCGAACTCGAGTGTCGGGGTAGAGGCCACTCAGCCGACCCTGACCAGTTTGACGCGCGCCGGTCCAAGCAGCGCACGCAACTCGGCCAGCGCGGCCCCATTCGCAGCGACCTTCAGGCTGCGCGACCGCAGACGTGCGGACCCGCCGTCGGAGTCCCTCCAGCGGACCTCCACGGGCGCGGATCCGGGATGTGCGTCGAGCACAGCTCGTACGTCCTTGAACACGTCCGGCATCAAGTCAGCGGAAGCTGGGGTCTGGTCATCTGTCCCGGGATTCGACGCGGCCAACTCAATCGATACCGCAACCTGCCCGCTCACCCGCACTTCCTCGAAACGCTGCACCGTTTCGACGATGAAAGTGGGATTATCGAGGCCCTGATCGCGCCGCGGATACCCTCCCTTTATCAGCATCGGCACATCTGTAAGCACCCGATGCGACAGGGCAGCCCAGGCTTCCGGGAAGACCAGTATCTCCGAAGATCCGGAGAAATCTTCCACTGTCAACCGTGCGAATTCCGCCCCGGTCCGCTTGGACACCTGTTTTTTGATCGCCGTGACCACGGCCCCGACGGCTATGGAGCCCTCCTCCCATTTGCCGAGCTGCGCAACTGTATGTGTGGCAAAGAGCTCGCACTCGGCGCGGAACGGTTCGAGCGGATGACCGGAGATGTAGAAGCCAAGAATCTCCTTTTCCTTCGTCAGTCGCTCCGATTCGGTGAGAGGAGCGAGGTTGGGTAGAACAGGACCTCTCCCATCCGACTTCCGCCCTCCGCCATCCGCCGTTTCGGGCACACCGAACAAGGAAGCTTGCCCGGCTTCCCGTTCAGCCGCTTTTAATGACGCCTCCTGAATGGCTGTATCGAGTACGGCCAGGTGCTGAGCGCGATGACCACTCAATCCATCGAGTGCACCCGAGTGGATGAGCGCCTCGAATACCCGCTTGTTGCACAACCGCAAGTCGACGCGTTCGGTCAGATCGAACAGGCTCTCGAACGGGCGTTCGCGTCTCGCCATCAGGATCGAGTCAATCGCGCCTCTGCCGACGTTCCTGATCGCGCCCAGTCCGAACCGCATGCGTCCTTCGCCTATGACCGTGAACTTGTAGCCCGACTCGTTCACGTCCGGTGGGAGCACGTCGAGCCCGAGCTCGCGCGACTCATTGATGAACTTCACGACGCTGTCGGTGTCACCGATCGCTGAGGACAGCAGCGCCGCCATGAAGTCCGCGGCGTGGTGGCATTTCAACCAGGCGGTGTGCAGCGAAATGATCGAGTAGGCAACCGAATGCGACTTGTTGAAGCCGTATCGGCCGAAGGTCTCGATCTGCGCCGCGAGTTCGTCGATGACGCGTCGATTGTATCCGCGCTCGACGGCCTTGGTGATGAACTTTCCCAGCTCCTGCTGGATCAGTTCCTTGTCCTTCTTGCCGACCGCCTTGCGTAACACATCCGCTTCGGCGAGCGAGATGCCGGCGAGGACCTGCGCGATGCGCATCACCTGTTCCTGATAGGTGATGACGCCGTAGGTCGGTTCGAGAATCGGTCGCAGTTCCGGCAGTGCGTACGTAACCGGTTCTTCGCCACGCTTCCGGCGCTGGTAAACCTTATGCATGCCGGCATCGAGTGGGCCCGGGCGCATCAACGCGCTCGACGCGACGAGGTCGTCGAAGCGGTCGCATCGCATGGCGCGCAGCATGTCGGTCGCCAGCGGCGATTCGAACTGGAACACGCCAACCGTTCGGCCGAGGCGCAGCATGCGGTACGTCTCGGGATCGTTCAAGTCTGTTTTCGCCAAGTCCGGGCACGAACCGGTCCTCACCTTGATCGACTGCAGCGTGTCATGAATAACTGTAAGAGTCGTTAGGCCGAGGAAGTCCATCTTGAGCATGCCGGACTGCTCGAGCGCGTTCATGTCGTACTGCGTGACAATCACGCGGGACTCACTTGGGGCCTGGGGCATGGGGCCTGGGGCCTGGGGCGAGCCGTTCCCGAAGTCCCGGCGTGTCTTAACCTCTTGCGTCATCACTGGCACGTATTCGTCCAGCGGACCAGGCGCGATAACAACGCCCGCCGCGTGTACGCCCGTATGGCGCGAAAGTCCTTCCAGTGCCATCGCGTAGTCCAGCAACCGCCGGTACCGTTCGTCGTCGCGATACAGTCTTGCGATGTCGCTGACTTTTTCGACGGCTTCCTTCACGGTCAGCGAGAAGTTCGGCTGGTTCGGGATCAGCTTTGCCAGTGCGTCCGTTTCGGCCGGCGTGAAGCCGAGCACCCGGCCGACGTCCTTCACTGCGGCGCGTGACTTGAGCGTTCCAAAGGTTACGATCTGCCCGACGGCGTCCTTGCCGTACTTCTCGCGGACGTAGTCGATCACCTCACCGCGACGTTCGAAGCAGAAGTCGACGTCGATGTCGGGCATCGACACGCGTTCCGGATTCAGGAAGCGCTCGAACAGGAGGTCGTAGGCGAGTGGGTCGACGTCGGTGATGCCGACTGCGTACGCGACGAGCGACCCGGCCGCCGAGCCGCGACCAGGGCCTACCGGGATACCGCGATCACGCGCGGCCTGGATGAAGTCGGCGACGATCAGCAGATAGCCGGCGTAGGCAGTCTTCGTGATGACGTCGAGCTCGTAGTCGAGCCGTTCCTTCACCGGCTGCGGCAGCGGATCACCATAACGAGCCGTGGCCCCATCCATCGAAAGCCTGACGAGCAGCTCGTTTTCGCTCGTGGCGCCCGGCGGGAGCGGGAACGAGGGGACCGAGACCTGCTTCGACAGCGACAGTGAGCAGCGATCGGCGATCGCCAGCGTGTTTTCGAGGACGTCGGGACGCCCGGGAAAGTGATCGGCGATTTCCGTGTGGCTCTTGAAGTAGAGACCACGGTCGTAACGCATCCGGTCCCGGTCTTCGCGATCCTTCCCCAGTCCAATGCACAGCAGCACATCGTGGGCGTCGTGGTTCTCGGCTTTCAGGAAGTGCGAGTCATTGGTGGCAATGACCGGCAGTCCCAGGTCCGCGCCCAGGGCGAATATTCGCTCGTTGAGCTTTTCCTGCCCTTCGCTGCGGTGCGCCTGGACTTCGAGGTAATACCGGCCCGGGAACCGTTCGGCGTACCACGAGGCCGCGGCACGGGCCGCCCCGTAATTCTCCGTCAGCAGGTGTGACGCCAGTTCACCGGCCATGCAGGCCGAAGAAACGATCAACCCTTCGCCGTATTGCTCGAGGAGCTCGCGGTCGACCCGGGGGCGGGAGTAGAAGCCTTCCGTGTATCCGAGCGAGGATAGCTTGATGAGGTTCCGGTACCCTGTGCGGTCAGCGGCGAGGAGGACCAGGTGGTAGTACGGCTTGACGTCGGGACCAGTCCTTCCGCGCTGCCGGCGGTCGCCGGGGGCGACGTAGGCCTCCATCCCGATGATCGGCCGGATGCCGGCCTTCCGGGCCTTGTCCTGAAATTCCCAGGCCGCGTGGAGGTTACCGTGATCGGTGATGGCCAGCGCCGGCTGTTCGAGCTCCTGGGCGCGGGCAATCAGGTCCTCGATGCGGTTGGCCCCGTCCAGCAGGGAGTACTCGCTGTGGCAGTGCAAATGGACGAAGCTCATCGGCAACGAAGCTAGCGCCATAACCCCCCGGTCGCAAACCTTGTCTTTTTCGTTAAATCATTGTCATCAAATCGCTTGAGTGATGCCTAGGGTGACCATCCGGCTGGTCCTGAAATGGCTGTTGGTGTCGCTGGGAATCGCGCTGGCGGTTGTCATCGCGACCCCACTTGGCCGCTACATCATGAGGGCAGGGTGGGAGGAGGCGAAGATCCTGAGCCGGCGGGTGCCTATCGAGAAGGTGGTTGCCGACCCGGCGACGCCCGCGGACTTGAGGGCGCGACTGCAACTCGTGCTGGCGGCCCGGCAATACGCGGTGGACACGTTAGGCCTGGAGGCAGGGGAAAGCTTCACCACGTTCGCGCGGCTGGACCGGGACACGCTGGTGCTGCTGTTGTCGGCCGCCTATCGAGACCGGCTGGAGGCATACCGGTGGTGGTTCCCGATCGTAGGACGGCTTCCGTACAAGGGATACTTCAAGCCGGAAGCGGCGCTGGCGGCGCGCGACGATTTCCGGGCCCGGGGCTTTGACACGTATGTACGCCCGGCGTCGGCGTTCAGCACGTTAGGCTGGTTCAACGACCCGCTGTTGTCGACGACGGTCCGTGGCGATACGACCTGGCTTGTGAACACGGTGATTCACGAACTGTCGCACAACACGCTGTTTGTCGCGGGGAATGCGGAGTTCAGCGAGTCGTTCGCCAGTTTCATCGGTGCGCGCGGAGCCGAGGCGTTCTTCCGGTCCCGGAACGCGCCGTTGGCTGCTGAAGCGGTCATCGATGACTGGGCCAACGACCAGGTGCTGGGCCGGTTCTGGGAGCACACGGCGAAGGCCCTCGATTCGGCGTACGCCGCCTGGCCTAACGACAGCGCGGCCCGTGTCGTGGTGCGTGATTCCGTCTACCAGCGCGCGCGTCGGGAACTCGTCGACAGTATCGGGCCGCTGCTTCGTGGCGTGAACGTGCAGGCGCTGGGCCGGATTCAGCTGGATAACGCGTCACTCCTCGCGCGTCGAGTGTACGCCCAACGGCTCGACCTGTTCGATTCGGTCTGGGTGCGGAATGATAGGGATGTTCGACGGTCCATTGGCGCGGTCCGCGATGCCGTTCGTGGGGTGCCCGATCCTTTTGCGGCGCTCGAAAGGCTCTTTCGCAGGTAGCTTGGCCTGGCGTTCGTTCAGAACTACGGTAAAAGAATTGCACCACGGGGGCGCACAGGGGCGCACAGAGGAATATGCTTGCGCTGCGTGACGCTGAGGTGACGCGGTCGCCCTACGCTGGTGAGGTGGAAACCAATGTCATTACAGGCGAGATCGTGCGTGCGGCCATGACGGTGCACAGCGCATTAGGACCTGGATTGCTGGAAAGCGCGTATCGAATCTGTCTCGCTCATGAACTCACCAAGCGTGGCCTACAGGTAATTCAGGAAAAGCCCGTCCAGATCAGATATGATGGCGTAATCCTATGCACAGCCTTCCGAGCCGACCTGCTGGTTGAGGACAGAGTTCTGGTTGAGTTGAAAGCTGTCGAGAAAATGCGGTCGTTGTACCAGTCACAGCTCCTCTCTTACCTCAAGCTGAGCGAGCTCCGAACGGGCCTGCTGATCAATTTCAACGTCAGGCATCTCCGCCACGGCATAAAGCGCATGGTTCGGTAACGAGAGTTTCCTCTGTGCGCCCCTGTGCGCCCCTGTGTTTCAAGGCTTCTGACGGGACCGGTTACGACGGACGGAGCGTTCCAGGCGCTCCTTAAGAAGAAGTGCCGAACCGTTTCTGCATCAACTCGCGCAGGTTCAGCGGCACAACCGGCTCGGCGACAGGGCGATCCGGGTCATCGAACTTCGGAACCACCCGCTGCATCGTCTCCCGGATGCCGGGATCGATGAACCGCGACAGTTGGTCGATCGTGTAATCGGACCCGCGGCGCGTGGAATACGCATTCAGTGGATACGTGATCGCCAGGTGATCACGGGCGCGGGTCATCGCCACGTACATCAGGCGTCGTTCCTCTTCGAGCTCGTCGTCGTCGCCTAACGCGCGGGCCATCGGGAACCAGCCGTCGACTGCCCAGATGACGAATACCGCGTCCCACTCCTTGCCCTTGGCGCTGTGCACCGTGCTCAGGATCAGGGCATCGTCTTCCTCCTGCGGCCCGCCGGTGGAGAGATCCTGCGTCCCTTGCGGCGGCTCGAGCGCGATCGCTGACAGGAACGCCCCCCGGTCGGGATAGCCGCCCGCGATGACCTGCAGCTGGTCGAGGTCCGACAGCCGTGGCTCGACCCGGTCATACCGTTCCCGCAGGATGTCGTCGTACAGGACGCGGATGCGGGCGATGTCGGCCGCTACTTCATTGCCACCGGATGGGCGCAACCGGAGCTGGGCCAACATCTCGGACAGCCGGGCGTGTGCCTGACGAGCGCGCGGTGGGGCCAGTGTGTGCTCGAACGCGTCCTGCGTCCACGAGCGTTCGGCCATCGTGGCGATGATGCCCCGCGCAGTGGCTTCGCCGATTCCGGGAAGGAGCTGCAGCAACCGGAACCAACTCACCTCATCCCGCGGATTTTCGATCACGCGAAGAAACGCCAGCACATCCTTCACGTGCGCGGCTTCGAGGAACTTGAGTCCACCCCATTTCTCGAACGGGATCTTCCGGTTCGTGAGCTCGATTTCCAGGTCGGCGGACATGTACGCGGCGCGAAAGAGCACCGCCATCTCTGACAGTGGAATTCCTTCCTCGTGGAGCTCGAGGATCCGTTCAACGACGAAACGGGTCTGTTGCTGTTCGTCATTCGTCGTGACCAGCCATGGCTGCTCTCCACCCTCGCGGTGCGTCCAGAGATTCTTGGTGAACCGTTCGCTGGCGCGCGAGATGAGGGTGTTGCTGGTATCGAGGATCGGCTGCGTGGAGCGGTAATTCTGCTCCAGCGCAACCATCGTGGTGCCTTGGAACTCGCGCGGGAACTCGAGGATGTTGCGGAAGCTGGCGCCGCGGAACGAGTAGATGCTTTGTGCATCGTCGCCCACGACCGTGATGTTTCGGTGGCCGCTGCATAGCCCGCGCAGGATGCGGGCCTGCAGGACGTTCGTGTCCTGGTACTCGTCGACGAGCACGTGTTCGTACAGCCCCGCGATCTTCGGACCTAACGCGGGGTGCTCGAGCAGGAGGCACCAGAACACCAGCAGGTCGTCATAATCGACCAGATTCCGCTCGGCTTTTCGTTTGGTGAAGTCGGCGTAGATGCGCCCGAAGGCCGCTTCGTACTCGCTGAAACGCGGGAACTCCTCGGCCAGGATTTCCGCCACCGGGAACTCGGTGTTCACGTGGCGGGAGTAGACATAGTGCAGCGTCTCCTTGCGCGGGAACCGTCGTTTGGCGTCGCCGTAGCCAAGTTGGGCGCGGGAGAGCTGGATCAGGTCGGCCGCGTCGCCCTGGTCCATGATCGTGAAGTCTCCCGAGAGACCAGCGGCGGGACCGAAGCGCCGCAACAGGCGATGCGCCGTCCCATGGAACGTTCCGCCGTGGACCTGACGGCTCATGCCTCCCACGAGTTGGACCGCCCGGGCGAGC
>DASRPK010000198.1:0-12899 GCA_035646395.1 Gemmatimonadaceae bacterium
GTCCATCGTGCAGGGCCTCCCGATGTGGCGGAATCCCATGCCGTGGAAACAATCGGAAGAGACGCCTAACATCGGCACGTACGCCCAGACCGACGACATCCGCCCGGGGCTGGGCTGGAGCGGCCTCGCGAATCTCGAGACATTCGTGAAGCAGGGCGGCGTGCTGGTTGCGGTGGAGAACACGGCGCAGTTCGCAATCACGTTCGGCTACACGCAGGGCGTGACCATGACCACGCCAACCGGGAACGTGGTGGTCGGTTCCCTGCTCCGTTCACGCCTTGTTGATGATGCCAGTCCGATCGCCTACGGCATCAAGGACAGCCTGACGGTCTACAGCAGTGGCGGTGAAAGCTTCAGTGTCGGCGTCACGCGCGGTGGTGGCCGAGCGGGTGGTGGAGGTCCAGCCCAGCGTGCGACCGGCCGTGGAACGCCGGACGACGTGGACGTTGTGCAGGGTCGGCCGGCGATGGAGGAGCGTTTCGCGCTTCCACCACGTGTCACCGTCCAGCCATGGCAGACCGGTCCGGTGACCGATGACATGTTGCGTAACCCGACGCAGCTCATTCCTCCCGAACAGCGCCCGCGTGTCATCCTGCGATTCAGCGAACAGCGCGACCTGCTTGTGTCGGGGCTGCTCAATGGCGGCGGAAACATCGCCCAGCGGCCGGTCGTTGTGGATGTTCCGGTGGAGCGCGGTCACGTCGTCCTCTTTGCGAACAATCCGCTCTGGCGCGGATCGACGATCGGCACATACGGGCTCGTGTTCAACACCATCATGCACTTCGACAACCTTGGCGCTGGGAGAAAACTCGACGAGAAATAACGTGCCCGAACGATCTCTCATTCCTGACCACGTTCCCGACTGGCTCGACCGAACGGAGTACCCGTTCACCTCGAGGTGGGTAGACCTCCGGGACGGTCGCATGCACTTCATCGACGAGGGCAAGGGACCACCGGCGCTCTTCGTCCATGGGACGCCGACCTGGTCGTTCGAATATCGGCACGTGATCCGGGCCGCGATGAACTCGTCGCGGTGCATCGCGCCAGACCATCTCGGTTTTGGCCTCTCTGAGCGTCCGCGTCAGGCATCGTACACACCGGAAGCGCACGCCCAGCGATTGCGTGAGTTTGTCGACGTGTTAGGGCTCGATCGTTTCTCGCTGGTCGTACACGACTACGGCGGCCCGATCGGCCTGCCGCTCGCGCTGGTTGGACGCGTCAATCGGCTCGTTATGCTCAACACCTGGATGTGGCCGTTCGACGACGACAAGGAAATGGTGAACCGGGCCCGGCTCGTGCAGGGCGCGTTCGGGCGCTGGATGTACCGTCACCTGAATGCGTCGCTCAAGATCCTGATGCCGTCCGCCTACTCGCAGCGCTCGCGCCTGACGAGGAGCGTTCACCAGCAATATCTCGCGCCGTTCCGGAACAAGGACGATCGCGTGCTGGTCCTCTGGCCCCTGGCGTATGCGATCCTCGGGTCCAGCCCGTTCTATCGGGAGCTGTACTCGCGGATCGAGGCATTACGCCCGATCCCGACGTCGATCATCTGGGGACTGAAGGACACCGCCTTCCGCCCGCACCTGCTCGAACGATGGAGAACTGAGCTGCCTGACGCGAGTGTGCTCGCGCTGGACAACGCCGGCCACTGGCCGCACGAAGAGGCGCCGTCGGAAGTCGCCGAAGCGATCGCGGAGTTCCTCGCTTCAGCCGTGGCGTGACGGCAGCGAATCCCGCGGTCGCGCTTGCGTCTGGATAGAATTCTCAGGCCTATCGACTTCAGCGCGCGTTCTGACTGGAGGATTCACATGCGCCACCTTTTCTGTCTGCTTCTGCCCGCGCTTCTCGCTGATTGTCAACGCGCAGAGGCGCCTCCGCCTGCATCGTCTGTGACACCCCTGCAAGTTGACGCGCGTCAGCTGCGATCGCTCCTGTGGCTCGAAGGCATGTGGCGCGGAACGCAGTCCGATACGGCGCCATTTTTCGAGCGCTATCGTTTCATGGATGACAGTACTATCGGCACCTGGACATACGCCGATTCGCTCGCCACCCAGGTAGTCGATAGCGGGTCGATCCGGTTGCGCAGCGGCATCGTCACTTCCGGTGATTCGGCGAGAGGGTATGTGCTGACTGCTCTCGATTCATCGTCCGCACACTTCGAGCCGAGAGGTGCAGCCGTCAACGCGTTCACATGGCGGCGGATGAGTGAGAGTTCCTGGAGCGCTACCCTCACGTGGCGCGATGCAGCCGGGCAACCCATAGAGCGTGCCTACGTGATGCGACTGCTCAGTCGCTAGCGCGCGGGTACAGCGGGGTCAGACTCGAACTCGACGGGAAAGGGACGGCGCGCTCCCGTACGCGTGGGCCGGGGCCGCGCTGATCCCGGCCAGCGCGCCGATGCAACCGGTGGACATGTCAACCGCCAAGGAGATCTCCTTCTGGGCGCGCGGCGACGGCAAGGTCTATCGCGTGATGCTGTTCGCGCAGAGCAAGGGCATGACGCCCATGATACGCACCTTCCAGTCGACGACGGAGTGGAAGGAGCATACAATCCCGCTGGCGGCCTTCGGTACCGAAGGAAAGGATGTCGTTATGCTGATCATTGCCGCGGGACCCGCAACCGGTGCATTCGAACTCTTCGTGGACGGTGTGAAGCTCAGGTAGCGGGCAGCTAACGCTTCGCACGGACGCGATGGCGCCGGCGCGTCTACCGCGCGTAGGCCGACCTTCCCTTAACGACCGGCGAGGATCAGCACACCGGCAGCCAGTGCCAACACGGCCATGATAGTGCCGAGTCCCTCGATGCTCAGATTGAGAAGGGCAACAAGACCAGTGATGATGAGCCAGATACCCAACAGGAGCATACCAAGGTTTTTGTTCAGTCGAACTGGACCCGTTGCGATCATGAGTGACTCCGTGTGAGGTGGCTCATTCCAGGACCGGCATCCGCAGTGCGACCAACCATAGCGCGCAAGCTCTATTCAGACAACATCTCCATCCGGGTGCTCGGGACAGTTGTGTGCCTCCTCGTGGTCAGTGGATGCGCTGGCCGACCGTCCTCCAACACGGATCGCGTGCAGAGAGCCGGATCTTACGAGGTCTACGCCGTGCGCTATGGCACCCTGGCGCAATTCCCCGTGGCATCACTTATCGCCGGCGCCGACCCTGCGCGGCGAATGGACATCGCGCTGATGATCTGGCTGATCCGTCCGCCGAACGGCAGCCGAACAGTCCTGATGGACGCCGGATTCTACAGGGAAAAGTTCGTGACTCGATGGAAACCAATCGACTACGTACGCCCCTCCGTTGCTCTGGAACGGTTAGGCGTCCGCCCTGAGCACATCACTGACATCATTGTCTCGCACGTGCACTGGGATCACCTCGACGGAGCAGACCTCTTCCCCAATGCACGGATCTGGATCCAGCGCGGTGAATACGAGCATCACATCGACAGTGCCGGGCGCCCGCGCCGAAGCACGATTGACTCGCTCGACGCCCGGATGCTCGCCGACTTGCACCGCGCCGGCCGGGTGCAGCTCGTGGATGGCGATTCGGTTGAGATCCTGCCGGGGATTCGTGTCTTCACCGGTGGCAAGCACACGTTTGCGTCGCAATACGCGACCGCGTCGACCGCGTCAGGCACCGTCGTCCTCGCGTCCGACAACGCTTACCTGTACGATAACTTCGATCGCCGCCGACCGATCGCACAGACGCTGGACTCCTTGAGCAACCTCGCCGCGCAGCAGCGGATGCTCGGCCTGGCCGGAGATATCAGTCGCGTCGTGCCGGGGCACGACCCCGCGGTGTTTTCACGCTTCCCGGCACCAGGCGGAGGCGTCGCGCGAATCCGCTGACGTCACGCGACGATGCTCTCGCCGTCGCTCCGTTGCCCGAGCCAGCACTGGCCATTCGCTCCGTACGCCGTCCTGCGCCATAACCACGCGAACGGCCCAGTTTACCTGACAGGCTGGCGCCAAATCGTCGCTCAATCACGTCGGACGATCGCTTCGTCGCGCCTTCGTGGACTGGAGGCCGGATTTTCCTGACGGGTCCAGGCTATTTCGAGAACCACGCCACGACCCGCTCGAGCCCGTGCTGATCGCCGGCGTCGAACATGGACGGATGCTCGGAGTCGACGTCGAGAACAGCGATCAACTCGTCCCCGCGATTGCTCACGGGAATCACGATCTCGGATCGGGCCCGCGCGTCGCAGGTGATGTGACCCGGGAAGAGGTTCACGTCAGGCACGATGATCGTGCGACGATCCGACGCCGCAGTGCCACAAACTCCTTTCCCGAAGGCGATGTCCAGGCAACCCACCGAGCCCTGGTACGGCCCAACGCGCAGTAACCCGGGTGACACCACGCGATAGAAGCCCGTCCAGAGGAAGCCGAAGCCGTTATGCAGCACGGAGGCCATCGTGGCCATGGCCGCGACCGGATCGTCGACGCCGTCGAGCAGGCTATCGATAGCCTCGCCAGCCTGTCGATAGGCGTCAGCCTTCGGGATATGCTTGAAGTCAAAGAGGGATTCTGCCATTACCGGAGTCTAGCATGATCCTCACATCGAGTGCATTCACGAACGGGGGAGCGCTCCCGGCCCGCTACACGTGCGATGGCGACGATGTCTCGCCACCGTTGCGCTGGTCGGGCACGCCCGACGGGACCAGATCGCTTGTGCTGATTATCGATGACCCCGACGCACCGGATCCGGCGGCACCCAAACGCGTCTGGGTTCACTGGGTGCTCTACAATCTTTCCGCCTCGCTCGGAGAAATTCCCGAAGGCGCTTCAGCAGAGACGCTTGGGTCCCGCGTCCGCACGGCGCTCAACGATTCAGATGATCCAGGCTATGGCGGCCCGTGCCCTCCGATCGGACGACACCGCTACTTCCATAAACTGTTTGCGCTTGATACCGAGTTGCCCGACCTCGGGCCACGCGCAAAACGAAGTGATGTGGAGAACGCGATGGCTGGTCACGTCCTCGCGGAGGCGTCGCTGATGGCGACCTACGAGCGACGGTCAGAAAGGTAAGCCTGCTACAGGAGCCCCACCGTGAAGGCGAGGTCACCGCCGCTGGCGACGTCAGCACCGCGGACCGCCGGACCCCGGCGACCGTGAAGGCATCAGCCATGGCCACCGAGCTCCGGCTCGTGGTCAAGGTCTCACGCGCCGATCAAGGAACTCACGAACTGATGCGCTCACTTCGCTCACTTCGTCGGAAATCGCGGTGCCGGCGCGGGTTACTCGCCTTATCGCCGAATCATGGGCTGCCAGAAACCCGAGAGTGGTGAAATGGGAGTGATGAAGGCTCCTGGTCGACTGCAGCGTTAGGCGGTGCACGTCGAGGGTGGTGAGAAGCGAGAAATCAGGCGACATGAACGAATCCAGTCTTTCATAGACGTGCAATATGGCCGGAAGTCGGGTCTTCGCATCGAACGATGGCGCTGCTCGGAGCTCGTCGATGCCAACCGCCGTGCCGATACCGCCGTCGAGACTGACAATGGCCAGGACGGATGGCTTGCGCATGCTGTAAAGCAATGCGGCACGCGCGCCGAAACTGTGGGCGACCAGGGCGGCGCCGTCATGGCGAATCTTCGCCAAGCGCCTGGCGATCGCTTCTGCCTCTCCGAGTGCATCAGCCTGCAGTTCGGCGAATTCAGCCATCTCTTCCATCGCACGCATTGGCCGCGCCACCATCGGGGAAGGCACACTGACCACGACGTACCCGTTGCTCGCCAGATATTCGGAAAGGATGGCCTGGTCGATAGCATTCTGCCCATTGCCGTGCGCGATCAGTACCAATGGGAAGGAGTCGCGAGATGCCGGCGCGCCGTCCTGAGCGTACACGCGTTCGGCGAGCAGGCTGTTCATGCCTGCTTTCGAGATACCAGCGCCAAGGAAGGGTTCAGCGAATCGTTCGGGGCTGTCGGCGTAATCGGCCAGCGTCATCGGCTTTCCATCCGAAACGGCCGGAATCCACAGGTGGACAGTTGTTGCTCCTGAGGTCACCCTGGAAAATCCGACGTAGCGATAGGGGCCCGGGGTAAGCGCTGCCCAGAGAGGCGGCGCTGTTATCGATTGGTGCCCTTCGCCTGCAATCGCGGCGGGAGCATCGAACGCCGCGGCGCCGCCGATCAGGGACCCGATAAACAATGCAAACATTGTTTTCATGTGAGCCGTGGCCCGCCGTGTAGTGGAGTCACTCAGAAACTCTGTGCTGTTCCCTGCGCCGAAGATCTCGCTGCAAACGACATTGCGCGACTTCGCCTGATGGTCAAACAGCGCACATGGTGGTGCTTTCCTGAGCCTGGAGGCAAGCGGTCTGTGTCCAGCGGAGAGCTGGAGTGACGAATCCGCCTCAGCAGGCGTCTCCCGGCTCCCTTCCCGCCGCCGTGGCCATCGCCGCTGGCTCGCAGTGGCGACGCTGAGTTCCAGCGTCGTCAGGCTGGCACGGCCGACTCAGGATCAGCACACCGCAGCCGGGCTACCACGGCCACGTTCTAACGCGCGATATCCACCTAACGAGTCACCAGTCGGTTTTAAGCGATTCCAATGCCTTTTTTGCCATTGCTGGATCGACGCCCGCCCTATGCAACGCTTCGTCCAGCGCTTTCTCCGCCGGCACCTTGACGTGCGGGTCCACGCCGGTCTGTTCCCTGCCTTTCCCGGTCGCGGGGTCAAAGGGGCGGCCGACGGGATTGAAGGAACGGTAACCACCGGTGAGGGGTGTGGTTCGGCCGAGATGTCCAGCTCCAGCAGTGGCCTCGCCGATGATGGTAGCGCGACCCGTGTGTTTCATCGACAACGTGAATCCTTCGCCGCCGGAGGCCGTAGCCCTTGACGTCAGGAGAAAGATTCGCGCCTGTCGTAATTTGGTGGCCGCCTTCGATGGAACAGCGACCTGTTCGCGACGAACAACACCCTTGGGACCGGAGATGCGCCTCAGCGTCGCGCTTTCGCCGAGCGGACTGAATCCGCTTTTCTCCACGTCCTGGCGGATGTCGATGTGAAGCAGGATCGTCGGCTTCGCGAAAAAGTATGACGCCATGATGTCCGTCTCCTCGAGTGCGCCGCCGACGTAAGGGCGCGCGTCGATGATCACGGATTGTGCAGTCGAGAACCGATCGAGCACTTCGCGCAGCCGGTTCATCAGGCGTGTGTATTCAGAACGATTGCCCTGAAAGCCGTGGATACTCAGGTATGCCACGCCTGGGGCAAGCCAGCCGGCCTTCCCCACGCCGCTGCCCGAAGTTCCCGCTGCGGACTGCCCGGGAGGCTGGGCGCCAGGCGCCATCAATTTCAGGTGACCTTCGCGGTTCACTGCCTGAAGGTCTGCGGTAACGACGTTGGCAAATTCTTCGGAACTGGGAAACCTCGCGTAAGCTCCGCTGGCCAGCTTGCCGCGCAGCATACGGCTGTAGGCCGCACCGATATCCGGATAGATGAAATTCTCTTCCAGAAGCGCGGCCAGCTTCTCAACCGCCGTCCGCGCTTCGCCCGCTATGAATGCGGCACTCTGTTCAGCGCTCACCGAATGCTTCGAGGCCTTGTCAACGCCGATCCGGCCAGCATTGCTGACCAGTCCAATACTGGCGAGAAACAGGAAGATTGCGTGACTGTTCATTGAATGTCGGCGTCGTGAGCTTATCGAAGCACAGTGATGGGATCCACACGTGTTGCCTTTCGCACAGGAACGAGCAGCGCGAGTCCGGCGCAACCCAGCAGCACCACCACTGCCGCGCCGATGGCGAGGAGATCCAGCTCACCAACGCCGAATAATTGGGACCGGATGAGTCGTGTTGTGGTGAACACCCCTGCTGCACCGAGTATGAGTCCGAGCGCCATCCACACACCGCCTTGCTGAAGGACGAGGCTCGCAACGGCGCCGCGGCTCGAGCCCAGTGCCATGCGCACACCGAACTCTCGTTCACGGGCCGTCGCCATGTTGGCGAACATTGCGTAGATGCCGACAGACGACACCAGCAGTGCCAGGACGCCAAAGCCCATCATCAGCAATACAGGTAGGCGACGAGCGGCGAATCCCCGGTCGACAACGTTCTCCATCGTCGCCACCCGATACATGGGAAGTCCGGGGTCGATGCCGCGCAACGCGGTCCTTACCGCATTCGTGAGCACGGACGGATCACCTGACGTCTTCACCGCGAACGTGTCGCCGAAGGGTTGCTGGCGGAGCGGGAAAAACATCATCGGTTCCTGTCGAAGCGCTGTTGGACTATTGCGAACGTTGCCCGCCACACCAACCACGGTCGTCCACGGCTGATCCGGGTTCGGTGGCCCCCACCGGAACCGCGACCCCACGGCGTCGCCGTTAGGCCAGTACCGGTCCGCCATTTCCTGCGAAATGACGGCGACAGGTGGCGCGCCCGCGATGTCGGCCGAGGAAAACGCGCGGCCCTGCTTGACCGGAATACCGAACACCGCGAAGTAATCATCCGAAACCCGCGAGGTGACCATGAACGGCACCGGTTCGTTAGGCCCCCAGGGCCGGTTCTCGACAAAGAGCCCGTTCCGATTCGCGATGGTGGTCGGCAGCGCCGATGTGATCGCCACGCCCGCGACACCCGGGAGCGCCTTGAGCTGCTCGGTGAACTGCGCGTGGAAGTTCCCACGGGTAGTTGCATTCGGATACCGCGCGTTCGGCAGCTGAACGGTGAACGTAAGCAGCCGGTCACTGCTGAAGCCGAGCGGGGCATGCGTCATCTCCCAGAGGCTGCGACCGAGCAGCCCCGCGGCGGCGAGCAGGCTGAGGCAAAGCGCGATCTGTCCGGCGACGAGCCCGCCGCGCAGCCGCCGCGTCCGCACGCTCTCCGTGCTGCCACGCGCTTCATCGCGCAGACTGGATTGCGGATCGGATTTCCCGACCGACAACGCCGGCCCGAGTCCGAACAGCAGGCCGGTAAACAGCGCGATGAAGAACGTCACGATGAGCGCGCCCGTGTCGAGCGACAGGTCTGCATAACGCGGGATCGCTTCCAGCGACAGGCTGCGCAAGGTCCCCAGCAGCACCATCGCAAGGAGGACGCCGGCGATCCCGCCGGCAACGGCGAGCAAGACACTCTCCGTCAGCAGTTGACGGACGAGCCGGCCACGCCCTGCTCCCAGTGCCACCCTGACGGCGAATTCCTTGCGACGTGAGATCGTGCGCGAGAGCAGGGCGCCGGCGAGATTGGCGCACGTGATCAGAAGGACGAGTGCCGCGCTGGCGAGAAGCACGATCAGTGGCGTCCGGGTGTCGCCAACAATAGAGTCACGCAACGGCTGACCGATCATGCCGATGCCCAGATTGTCCTTGGCGTACAGTTTCTCGAGCTCATCACCGATGGCTCGCAGCTCGCGGTCGGCGGTTTCGAAAGAAATGCCAGGCTTGAGGCGTCCTACGAGACCAAAGTTGTGCGAGCCGCGAACGCTGATTGGGTCGCGCATGAACGGCGCGATGCCCATGGGATAGAAGTAGTCGGCGTCCCCTTCCGGCATGACGAAATCGCGCGGCAGGACGCCCACGACGGTGCGGTCGATGTTATTCAAACGGACCTGCTTGCCGACCACATCAGGGACGCCGCCAAACGTAGTCTGCCATGTCTTCCACGGAATGACCGTGACGAACGCCGTGTCGCGCCCGGCGTCCTCCTCGCGGAAGTTGTTGCCTACGATAAAGCGGACGCCAAGCGTCGAGAAAAGAGACGGCTCCACCCACTGCGTCTTGACGATCTGCGGCATGTCGCCCGGATCGTAGATCGCGTCGCGCTCGGACAGCCACGCGCCGAATGTGGTGAACGACCGCTGCCGCTCGCGAAGATCGCTGAGTGTGCCGGCGCTGACGGATCCGACCTCGTCGCCAAGCGCCTTGATGGGCGTGCGGATCCGCATCAGGGAGCCGGCATCTTCGTACGGCAGTGAGTTCAGCAGCACGGACTTCACCACACCGAAGACGGCTGCGTTGGCGCCGATGCCTAACGCGAGCGTCACGATCGCCAGCAGCGAAAACATGGGCGCGCCGACGGCCGAACGCGCGGCAAAGCGGAGGTCCTGGCGGAAGTCGTCCAGCCAGTCCCGCCGGCGTTGCGTCCTGCGGTCTGCGGTCAGGAGCCGGGCACATTCCTCCCGCACTCCCTCGACGTCACCAAAACGTTCGACGGCTGCCTGCCGAGCCTCATCGGGGGTCATGCCGGCGGCGATGTTCGCCTGGATCCGGTGCTCGAGGTGGAAGCGAAGCTCGGACTCCACTTCGGCGGCGGGCTTCCCCGGAATGAACGGCAGTTTTCTGGGCTCTTTCATATGATCATTTCCTGGTCGTTATCTGGACCACGATGGGGCCACGGTGCTCGTAATCGCCGCGTCAACGGCGGCGGCGAAGCGTTGCCAGCCGGACATCTGTTTGCGGAGTTGCCGCCGTCCCTCACCGGTAAGCCGGTAGTATTTCGCCTTGCGATTGTTCTCGGAGAGACCCCACTCGGCGGAAATCCAGCCTTTCTGGGCCATGCGGTACAACGCCGGGTACAGCGAGCCCTCTTCGACCCGGAGCGCATCCGACGTCACGGTCTCGATCCAGCTGGCGACACCGTAGCCATGCATGGGTCCCCAGGACAGCGTTTTGAGGACGAGCAACTCGACGGTGCCCTGCAGTAATCCTGATTCCTTGTCGAACACGTTGACCCTCGGCGGTGGTTCGGCACGTCAGGGCCACGGGTAAGGCCCCTTCCTATGCCGGTCTAAGGGAGATGGTCTCCATTAGATGCGCCTAGGGAGCAAATGGTTGCAAGGGGGGCGGAGGGTGCGGGGGGGTGCGGAGTACGCGCCTTCCAGGGAGTTTCGCGGGCGCTGGGCCGTCCGCGGAGACGGTCCAGTGTCCCGCCCGGCACCTTCCGATCCGGCGGTCGCCGTCACAGAGTTCTTCAGGCCGATTGCGTCTTTTCCGGGAGAATTACACATGATCTGGCGTCGCTTTATCGCCCTGCTTTCTTTTATGCCCACCTTCGTCGCCGCTCAAGGCAACGGCGATCGTGACAAGGTCCGCGAACTCGATGCGTATTTCGCGAAAGCGGCGAAAGACTGGAACGTACCGGGCCTCGCGATCGGCATCGTGCACAAGGGCCAGCTGATTTTCGCGAAGGGGTACGGCGTTCGCGACGTCAGCACGAAGGCTCCTGTCGACACCCAGACCATGTTCGCGATTGCGTCCACGACCAAGGCCATCACGGCCGCCGCGCTCGGGATGCTGGTCGATGATGGCAAGGTGCGCTGGGATGACCCGGTCACCAAATACGTCCCCACGTTCGCGATGTACGATCCCTGGGCGACGCGCGAGGCGACGGTGCGGGACCTCATCACGCACCGCGGCGGCCTTCCCAACGCCGACTACCTCTGGACGCACGGTGACAATTCGCGCGAGGAAGTCATCCGCCGCATCCGGTTCGTCAAGCCGACCTACTCGTTCCGTGGCGGCTACGTCTACCATAACGTCATGTATACCGTTGCCGGCGCGGTCATCGAGGCGGCGAGCGGGATGACGTGGGACGACTTCCTGCGCCAGCGCATCTTCCAGCCGTTAGGCATGACCCGATCGGTCACGACTCTTGCCGAGGCGAAGAACAAGGACAACCGCGCCGAGCCGCACGGCCGGCAGAACGACACGCTGCGCGTGAGCGGCAACTCGCTCGCGGACGGTATCGGGCCGGCCGGCTCGGTGTGGTCCAGCGTCGCCGACATGACCCGATGGGTGAAGTTCCTGCTCGACACCGGCAAGGTGAACGGCAAGCCGCTGCTCACGCCACAGACCTGGTCGGAGCTGTTCAAGCCCGTCACCATTCTTCCACCATGGAACAATAACTCCGCGCCGCAGCTCCGGATGTCGAAGCCGCACTTCCGCTCGTACGCGTTAGGCTGGTTCCAGCAGGACTACCTGGGCCGGCAGGTCGATTTCCATACGGGGTCGCTGACCGGCATGATCGCCATCAACGGGCTGATTCGTGAGGAAGGGATCGGAGTGTACATCATCAGCAATACCAGCAGCGAGATCCGTCACCCGCTGATGTTCAAGGTCTTCGACACGTTCCTGGGCGCCCCGGCCAGGGACTGGAGTGGCGAAATGCTCGCCATGCAGCGCGCTGATGATGCTCGCGACTCCACGAATACTGCCTCCCGGCCGCAGAACCAGCGCGTGGAGGGCACGAAGCCGAGCCTCCCGCTCGACAAATACGCGGGCATGTTCGCAGATCCCGATTCGCTGTATGCGCCCATTACAATCACGTCGGAAAATGGCGCGCTACGCTACAAACTCGGCTCCACGCAGGCCGGCACGCTGGAGCACTGGCAATACGATTCGTTCCGCGTGGTCTGGGACGATTGGTGGCGTGGTCGTTCCACGATCACGTTCACGGTCGGACCTAACGGTAGTGCGGACCGGCTGGATATCGGGAACGTCGAGATGCGCCGGACGCAGCGGAGGTAAGGTATGCCTCGCGACCGTGTGGTCCGCTACGAAATGTTTCGGGGAACACTGAGCAGCTGGCCGGAGCTATTTGAAAAGGCGGCGTCGTTCGCAACACAAGTCGGGCGGGAAAACCTGATTTCGATTTCGCATTCGGAGGACCAGCAAGACGGCGTGATCGCGGTGTGGTATTGGGGCGACGCGTCGTATAAGTCGTGAGACGAGTGCCATGCCGGAATTCCCTGCTCAATCGCACATGCGATGGCGACGCTTGGACGTGCCCGGCAGCGAAGAAGCGCGCGCCTTTCGAACGGCAAATGGCTGGGACCTCAGTGGAAAGCTTCACGTGAACGAGTCGGGAGTCATCGCGCAACTCGAGTACGGCATTCACTGCGATGGGTCTTGGAGAACACGATCGGCTTTGATCGTCGGTGAAGCTTCAGGTCAGC
>DASRPK010000199.1:0-14254 GCA_035646395.1 Gemmatimonadaceae bacterium
GGCACGCCGTTAGGGCACGCCGTTAGGGCACGCCGTTAGGGCACGCCGTTAGAGCACGCCGTTTGGGCACGCCGTTAGGGCACGCCGTTAGAGCACGCCGTTAGAGCACGGCGTTAGAGCACGCCCTTAAAGCTGTAGATCACCTAACTATGTCAAATATGTCTCGCATACTCGTCATGGCTTCATTCGCCGCCTTCCCAATCCGCGCTGCGGCTGCCCAGCTTCCCGCTGGTACCACGCCGCCAACTGCCGAGGCCTTCGCGGCGCGAATCGATTCGGTTGTGAAAGCCGACATCCTCCCGCGGGGATTTCCGAGCGTTTCCATCGCCGTCACACGCGGTGGACGAACGCTGCTCGAGCGAGCCTGGGGTGTCGCCAACATCACTACGGGGCAGAGAACAGAACCGACGACGATCTACAGAATCAGCTCGGTGTCCAAGCAGTTTACCGCCGCGCTCATACTCAAACTCGTCGATCGCGGGAAGGTGGCGCTGACGGATTCCATCGGCCGCTATCTGAAGGGCCTCCGGCCCGAGATGAATTCCCTCACCATCGAGCAACTCCTCAATCACACGTCCGGTCTCTCGCGGGACTTCGCCCAGATGAGTCGAGCGGCCGAAAATATGACGAGCGATTCACTCATTGCGATGGCAGCCCGGGACACGCTCGTGTCGAAACCAGGCACGGTTAACCTGTACTCCAACACGGGGTACATGCTCCTCGGCGTGCTGGTGGAAACAGCGTACGGCAAGCCGTACGGCGACGTCCTGCGTGACGAAATCGCGCGCCCACTCGGCCTAACGAGTCTGGGATGGTGCGGAACCATGCCAAGGGAACGGGCGGCAGCGGGATACAACCGATCGAGTGACGGCAAGGTTGGTCCGCCAGTCGAACAGCACCCATCGCAGAGCATTGGCGCAGGCGGTATCTGTTCGACCGCGGGTGACCTCGCCAGGTGGAACCAGGCGCTGCATCGCGGCCGAGTGCTCTCGCCGGCGTCGTACACGGCGATGGTTACGCCGCGCGGTATTGCGACAGGCCGATACGGATTCGGGATCGCTCCGCGCAATTCGTACTGGGCCTCGCCCGCGCTTGTGCACGATGGACAGTCTGGTGGATTCTCGGCACACAACGGCTGGTTCCCTGCGGAATCGCTCTCGGTCACGCTGCTGTACAACGCGCTTCCGCGGCTCGAAGTGGAAATGCAGGACTTCGTCGGACTGATCGCGCTCGGCGGAAAACCCCGTCCGATCCCCCCGATGCCGGTCATCGATCTGCCTGTCGCCGCCACGCAAGGAGAAGGGCGACCGAAGTTCGTTGGTGCGTACGAGATCTCGGCCGGTCGCCTGTTCATCGTCACGTTCGAGGACGGGAAGCTGTTCGTCACACCGCCGGGAAGTTCACCGCAGCAGCTGTTCCTTCAGTCCGGTACTGCGTACACGCTCGGCAGTCCCGAGTCGACCACGATCGTCACGTTCAGAGTTGCCGCGGACGGTGTGGTTACGGGATTTACAGCGCGGCAGAATGGGGTCGACCGGGAGTTGAGGAAGGTGAAATAGGGTGACGTTTAACGCCCGGCGCGCGCCCGTTCCACGATTGCGCGCACATCGCGAAGGAGCGTCGGGCCGTGGTACGGGATGCCGTCCTTGATGGTCCACTCGACACCACCGGACCGCACTGCCCTGCCGTCACGGATCGTCTCAGTCCCTGTCGCATAGAGCACCTTCAGGTCCTCGAGCGGATTCCCATTCACTACGATCAGGTCCGCGAGATGCCCGGCCCGCACCCGGCCGATCCGGTCGTCCATGCCGAGGATGCGCGCGTTGTTTTGCGTCACGTGTTGAATGACCTTGATCGTGCTGAACCCGGCCTCCTGATGCAGCTCCAGTTCGCGGATCAGGCCAAAGCCGTACATCTGATAGATGTATCCGGCGTCTTCACCCACTCCGATGATGCCGCCGCGTCGCCCAAAGTCGCGGAGGGCCGCCATCCATATGCGGTAGTTCTCCTTCCAGTACGACTCATCCGTTGAACTCCAGCCAATGAAATACGAGCCATGGTTGGCCGGATTCGGACGAAAGAATTCCTCGAGCGTCGGGTGCAGATAGTCCTTGAACCACGGCTGGTTCTGCGCCCGCTGCAGGTCGCGGCTGGCCTCGTACACGACGAACGTGGGATCCCAGGCAACGTTCGAGTCCACCATCGCCTGGAGCACCCTGCCTAACCGCTCGGGATCAGCCTCGCGCCACAGACGCCCCGCCCAGCGAAATCGATCGACTTCGTTGTTGTAGTTGTATGTCGACGGGAATCGTTGCCCGCCGTCGAGGAGGGCGGCGTCCGGAATGCCGTACCAGTGTTCGATGCTTCGCGTCCCGAGGCGGATGTCGTCCCACGCGTTCGTTTCTTCAACGCCAATGTGGTGCGCAACGGGAATCCCGACCGCGCGTGCCTCCTGCAGCGTTGCCGTCATGATGTCGCGGTCGATACCCACCAGCTTGATGCCGTCCGCGCCTGCGGACTTCAACGCCCGGACGCGCGCTTTTGCCTGCGCGGCGGACCTGATGCCGCGGCTGTCGACGCCATCGCCGCCTTCATTGAAGTTGGCATACACGACGATGCGCGGCGCCGCGACGGCACCGGCAGCGCTTTTCGCCCGCAGGTCGAGCGTTTTTGTCGTCTCGCTGCCGACGTCTCGCACCGTCGTTATGCCGGACGCGAGCCAGAGCTTGAGCTGGTAGTCGAGAGGCTGCGGAGTTCCGCCACGTTCGTCCTGCACGTGCCCGTGGAGGTTGATCAGTCCCGGCAGGACGTATTTCCCCGTGGCATCGATCTCGGCGTCTGCTGTCGGACGCCGCGCGCGTCCATCGCGAACGGCGACCGGATCGAGGGAGACGACGTCTGCGATCGTGTTGCCCTCGATCACGATGTCATAGGGGCCCGATGCCGGGGTGCCGTTGCCGATGACGACCAGGGCGTTGCGAATCACGAAACGCGCGGGTCGGGCGCCGGACTGGATACCACGCGTCCCCTGGGCGCCAAGACTGGACGCCGTCAGGAACAGAAGCGCGATTCGAAACGAGGAGGATAGGGGCATGCCTGAATCAACGGGGTGAGTCAACTGTTGGCCACGCCTTCGCTATCAGTGCGCTGGCCGGCGACCCAACGTGATGAGGAATGCACCGGTCCCTCCAACCAGGATGAGTTCTCCCACGATCTGTCCCCAGAATAGCAGAGGCTCTCGTGCCCGGTGCGCGTACATCTGGCCGGAGTTGGCAATTGCCACGCGAGCGTCGCCGAACTGACCGCCAACGGACCTGATGACAACCGCAACAACGAGGACCCAACCGATGGCCACGAGTAGCCGGCGAATCGCGTGCGGCGGCACCGGCAAAAGCCGTGGCATGCGAAAGTTGCTACGCGACCACACCAACGCGCCGACGTTGATCGCGAGCGCGAGCGGTGTGTTCTGAACAAGGAGTTCATTCGGCATGTGCGCCTAACGGTTGGCGTTCAGCTGGGAGCTCTCGAGTTCATCCGTCTACCGGATTCGCCCGGGAAGTCTGTTGGCCCAGCTGCTGCGCAAGGCCGATGAGAATTCTCTCGGGACCCCGGATGTAGCAGAGCCTATAAATGTCTTCATACTGGACTACTTCGCCGGTGATGCGTCCGGCCCATTCTCCTTCGACCAAAGTTCGCCCTTCCAGCCCGAGGCCAAGTTCGGTGAAGAATTCGACGGCGGCATCGAGGTCTTCGACCACGATGCCGACGTTGTCCATGCGTTTGACTGTCACGAGGTCTCCCTGGAAATCACGGCGTGTTTCCTCCTTCGCGGCGACTGGCGCAACGCGCGAATGTGCTCGATGAATCCCCGGAGCGCCGGTGAGACATGGCGTCGCTGGGAGTAGAACAGATAGTAGCCCGGGAAAGGCGTCAGGAACTCCTTCAACACCGGCGTCAACACGCCATTCGCCAGGTCTTCACGCACCATGTCCTCATAGACGATGGTGAGTCCGACGCCGGCTCGCGCGAGCGCAAGGTTGATCACCGAGTCGGTCGACAGCACGCGACCGCCGACGGCGACGGCGATTTCCCTGCCGTCCGGCTCTGTGAATTCCCACTTATATGGAAGTGCCTCGGCCGTGCGGCGCCAGTTGAGGCACACGTGATCCACCAGATCTCGCGGGTGACGCGGCTTCTTGTGCGCGCCGCCGCCCACAGAGCTGCTGCGGCGGCCTTGCTTCCCAAGGTGGTTCAGAAAACCAGATCGAAGGCTCTTGAAATCGAAATCGCCTTCGTACGGGAGTGCCATAGGGACAACAGCGATGCCATCGTTAGGCAGAAGTTGAAACGAGGCGCTCATCGCTCCAGCCGCCGGGAAATCCGCCGTCCGCGATCGCGCGGCGCATGACCTCATCGATCAACGCCAGGCGCGCGGGTGACATGCCCGCCGACTCGGGGGAGACGTGTGGGATCCGAGCGTGCCCGTCTATTAAGACAGCGGGGCGAAGCCGCGCTGCCGGGACGGTTCTCGTGGTCACGACGGCGGAGCCCGTCAACGGGGGCGCGTTCCCCGCTGTCGTGGAAAAGGCCGAGCCGAGGAGAGCGGGCGCTCCCCGCTCCCGTGAGGGAGCTCGTAGCTACGCCGACGGAGCCGACGAGAGCGGTCGAGAATGCGATGAGTCGGAGGTCCATCTCCCCGGAGGACGAGCGCGGCCGAGCTTCGTTGCGTGAGACGGACACTTCAGCCTAACCGGTGTACGATTCCTCACTCAGGCGTTCGCTGAGCACGCCTGCGTCGGCTCAATCCTTGGATTGAGACCGTGCCGTTCGTGTGACGGATTGAGGAAAGGCCCGGAGATCACGCACTGTTCGAGAACCCGAGGAAATGCCAGTTGGCGCAGGAGTCAACTGGTCGGCACGATTCCCTGCCCGTGACCCAGAACCCGTTTGCATGGCGACCGCACGGACACAGTACTGCCGCTTCCACGCGTGGGCGAGCGTAGACGATGCGCATGCCCGAGCGCCTAACGGCGCACGGTCTTGAGCAGACTCGCGGCCCAGGCCGCGCCGGACGCTGCTCGCCAGCTCTGGCACGCCATCGTTGGCGATACGCGAACACCCGAAGACATCGCGGCGGGAGCCGACCGTCTCTGGGGCGGGCTCAGCGCACGGCTCGGGCGATGGATTGGCCCGAGCGGGTACCAGGCGCTCCTGGATCGTGCGCTCGGTATCGCGCGGTCCGAGCACGCGTGCCTGCGTGACCTGTCGTGTGTTGGAGGAGAAGCGGCCCTTATTGAAAAGACGGCCGGGAAACACGGCGCTGGAGAGGTCGCGGAAAGCATGGTCAGGGTCGCCGCGGTGTTGATCGATCTGCTCGGCCGCATCGTTGGCGAAGACATGGCGATCCACCTGGTGAACCAGGTAGCCGCACCCAGCCCGCGCGGGAATCATGAGCACGGAGCCGGAGGAAGCATATGATAGCCCGATCGCAAAATGGGAAGCGAAAGACCGCGGACCGCCAGAAGCTGAAACTCCTTCCTACCGGGGTACCAGGCCTCGACGAAGTACTGGGCGGAGGCTTACCGGCACTATCGCTCAACGTCATTGCCGGTGGTCCCGGCTCGGGCAAGACGACGCTTGCGATGCAGATGCTCTTCGCCAATGCGACCGTGGCCCGGCCTGCGCTCTTCATCACGCTGCTGGGCGAGACGTCGCTGAAGATGCTCCGGTACCAGCAGCTGTTCAGCTTCTTCGATGGGACTCGGGTCGGCAAGGACGTGCACTTTCTCAACCTGAACGAGGAGGCTCTGCTCGGGGACCTGGATCTCGTGCTGGCTCGAATCAGCGAAGAGGTCGACCGACTCCACCCTGCGATCGTGGTGGTGGACTCCTTTCGTTCCTTGACGCGCGCTCACGGCGCTGACGCGTCGACCCGGGACCTCGAGCACTTCGTTCAGCGACTGGCGATGCACCTGACCACCTGGGAGGTGACCGCGATCATCATCGGCGAGTACGCCACCGAGGAGTTACGGAGTCCTGTCTTCACGGTTGCCGACGGCGTTCTCTGGCTATCGCAGGAAGTCAACCGGAACTCCGTCGTCCGGAGATTCCAGGTGATCAAGGCTCGCGGCATGGCATCGATGCCCGGCCTGCACACGCTTCGCATCACCACCCATGGGGTGCAGGTTTTTCCGCGCATTACGCAACGGTCCGACCACATCCCCGCGACGAACACAGAGCGACTCTCGACCGGCATCAGCGGGCTGGACGAAATGATGGGAGGCGGTATACCTGCCGGCGATTCACTCGTCCTGGCCGGTCCGACCGGAACCGGCAAGACGACCTTCGCGATGAAGTTCATCGCGGCGGGCCTGGCCGCGGGCGAGTCCGCCGTCATCGCGATCTTCGAGGAACACCCCCACGTCTACCTGGAGCGCGCCAGGAGCATCGATGTGGATCTGCGCGCGGCGGAACGCGATGGCCGGTTGCGCATCATCTATCTGCGGCCCCTCGACCTCTCCGTGGACGAGACTCTCGATGAGATCCGGAGCGCGGTCCTGGCGATTGGTGCCAAGCGGGTCGTCATCGATTCCATTTCCGGCTTCGAGATCGCACTGGCGCCCGCGTTTCGCGACGACTTCCGCGAATCCCTGTACCGGCTCATCGGCGCGCTCACGGGCCTGGGGGTGACGATTTTCTCGACCGTCGAGGTGGTCGAGTCCACTGGCAGCACCGGGCTCAAGATCACCGGGCACCAGATCTCCTTCCTCACAGACGACATCATGAGCTTGCGCTACGTGGAAATCGAAGGAGAGCTCAGGAAGGCGCTGGCGATCGTGAAAATGCGAGGGAGCGCCCACAGCCGCGAGTTCCGTCTGTACGACATCGTGTATTCCGGAGTGCATCTGCGCGAATCGCTCCGGCAATACGACGACATCCTGACCGGAATGCCCACGCGGCAACCCCGCAGTCCCGCGCCGCCGCATCCAGGATTGACTGAACAGGAGGTCCTCGTGCTGGAGACGGTGATGAGATCAGGCAAACTGTCGGCGCGAGGCGTGTCGAAGCACACGGCCTTATTGTCTGAGACGATCGAGCCGATCCTGGGGCGACTCGTCCAACTTCGTTACCTGAGCCGCAACGGCGCCCGCTACTCCGCCGAACCGCGCACCAACGGCTCCACCGAGCTCGGATGATTTTACGCCCTGACCGGCGTTACACCGCTCGTGCCGGCGAGCGCTTCGAACAGCTTGTAGAGCTGGCTCCCGATGGCATCCTTGTTCATGACGGTGAACGAGTGGTGCTCGCCAACGCGTCGGCCGTCAGGCTCGCGGGCGCGACAACGCGTGCACAGGTCGTCGGTCTGCCTATCGACACGATCCTCGACCCGCCTCACCTCAAGGGCATCCAGAGTCAACTCACCGACGACAACGGTGTCCTCGCGATCGCTCCGCCGGTGCGCGATACGCTGCATCGCCTCGACGGCGCCGATCTTCAGGTCGAGATCCGGGCGGTTGCATTCATGGACCAGGGTCGCCCATCAGCGCACCTCGTCGTCAGGGACATCACGGAACGGCTCGCGGCGGAGCAGGCCGCGCGCCAGCTGGAAGAACGGCTGCACGAGGCACAGCGCATGGAGCTGGCCGGTACCCTCGCCGGGGGCGTTGCGCACGAGGTCAACAACATGCTGCAGGTCATCAGTGGATTCGCTGATTTCCTGTTGCGCGACAAATCGCTGTCACAGGACGCGTCGGAGGACGTACAGGAGATCATCAAGGCGGCCAACCGGGCCGCGACCGTCACCCGTCAACTCCTCGCGTTCAGCCGACGTGAGGTAAACCGGCCCGAATTGCTGGACATCGGTGTCGCGGTCCGGGACGCACAAGCGGTGCTCCAGCGCCTGCTCGGCGACAACCTGCACCTCAAGCAGACCGTGGGTGAGGTGCCGCCGGTCAGCGTCGATCCAGGGCAGCTCCAGCAGGTCATCATCAACCTTGCCCTCAATGCTCGCGATGCGATGACGGACGGTGGCACGCTCACTATCACAACGGCTGCCACCAATGTCTCCGCAGGTGTGAAGGCAGCAGACGGCAGCATTATTCCGGCTGGCCGGTACGCGACGCTGGAGGTGAGTGATACCGGTCAGGGTATGGATGCTCTCCTGCAAACCAGGATCTTCGAGCCGTTCTTCACGACGAAGCCGCTTGGCCGGGGCACAGGGCTCGGACTCGCGGCGGTCCTCGGGGTGCTCGGGCAGAATCATGGATTCATCAGGGTCAGCAGCGAGCCCCGGATGGGATCGACGTTCACCGTGTACCTGCCGGCTGCAAAGGGCCAGCTGGAGCGCAGTCCGCCCCGGCGCGTGGGGCTCGGTGAAAAAACGTCAGCCAGTGCGACGGTCCTCGTAGTCGACGACGAGCACGTCGTGCGCGCGATCGCCGCGAGAATCTTGCAGCACGAGGGCTATCGGGTTCTCCAGGCCCTTGATGGAAGTGACGCCATTCAGGTAATCGAACGGTTGGGCCCTCCGCATCTCCTGTTGACCGACGTGAAGATGGCCGGCGTGAGCGGATTGGAGTTGGCCCGGCGCGTCCGCGAACGCTGGCCGACGGTCCCCATCGTCTTCATGTCAGGCTATTCCGCCGATGAACTCGCGCTTCAGGAAGCCCCGATCTCTTCCGCACGGTTCCTGGCGAAGCCCTTCGCGAATAATGACCTGGTGACGGCCGTTGCCGAAACGCTGGCCCGGACGGGTAAGCGCATCACAGCGGTTCGAGCGGACTGACCCCGTCGGCCTAACGCGAGCCCCTCGGCGTCCTGGGACTTCGCGGCACCGCATCACCCGCTTCCGTCATGCCATTCGATGTCCTCGGCCACGACCACGTATTCGCCCTCGGCCAACTTGGTCTCATCTCCCGACACGCCCAGCTCCGATGCGAGTTCGCCTCGGGCATGGACGGTGGCAACCGCGAGCCCCATCATCGCCAGAAACGCCGGGAGTTCGCCGTGCTTACACCCCAGCGAAAGGGCTGCGCCGAACGCGCGAGTCTCGAGCCTCCGAGCATTGCGTCTTCCAGTCACCCAAGCGGAAAGAGCGGCCGGATTCGGCCGCTCTTTCCTCTGGCAGTAAGGCTGGTGCCTACGAGATGATCTTCAGCTTCTGCCGCACCTTCTCCATGTACTTCTCGAAGAAGTGCTTCTGGATGTCGTTCATGTCGAGCTCACGGCCCTGAATGTACGCCTGCAGGATATTGCTCGTCATGTCGATCGGCGTACCCGTCGTGATCAGGAACGTGGCTTGCTTGCCGATTTCGAGTGAGCCGAGCCGATCGGCCAAGCCCATGAACTCCGCGGCGTTGATGGTGACCGCCTTGATCGCTTCCTCCTCGGGCAGGCCGAACGCGACGGCGACGCCGGCCTCGTAAGGCAGCCGATCCGTGTAGAGCGAGCCCGCTCCGCCGGAGATGGCGAACTTGACGCCCGCCTTGTGCAGTTGCGCGGCTCTGCTGTACGCGGCGTCGTAGCCCTCGTGGGCACGATTCGGAGCTTCCATGGTCGACGTCAGGATGACCGGGATGTTCTCGGCCTTAAGCCGGGCGGCGACATGGATGGCGTCGTCCCCGCCGCGGATGATCAGCCTGAGGTTTTCCTGTTTCGCCCAGGTGATGGCGTCATTGATCTGCGACGCGCTGTTCGCTGAAACAACGACCGGGATTTTACGGTCCAGTGCCGGGATCATCGCCATGTAGCGCGCGTCGGTGCGAACGTTCTCTTTCGCGGCCACCGCGTCACGATAGGCCCGCGCCTCGGCGAAGTAGTTCTTCAGCTGCTGCACGCGCCCTTCATACGTGGAGGTGTTGCCGCCTGCCTGCCCACCACCGCCGCCCCCGCCGCCACGGCCTCCTCGGCCCTGGCTGGGGTTCGGCCAATTCACGTTGAGTGCCGCTGCCGACTCGAGCGACATCTCCTCCCAGCTCCATCCCTCCATCGCCATCGCCGAGGACATGCCGGAGATGAGTCCGCCGCCCGGTGTCGTCAGGGTAGTGAGGACGCCCTGCGAACGCGAAGTACCGATGTGGCGGCTCTCCGCGTTCACCGCGACGTCCGTGCGAACGTTCGGGTTGAAGTCACCGACCTCGTTCACGTCGTTGGACATGTCGACCGCGCCGATCTCGGAAATGCCGACCGTCGAGTATGCGTCGATCAGACCCGGATAGATGTGCTTGCCGGTGACATCGACGATCTTGGTTCCCGGCGGGATGGCGATGTTGGCCCCCACCGCCGTGATCTTCCCTTTCTCGAAGATGATCGTGCCGTTCGTAATGACGCCCTGCGTCACCGTATGGATCGTGGCCCCGCGAAGCGCGATGCGCTCGCTCTGCGGCGGGACCGTCCGGCCCACCTGTGCCGAAAGAACGTTAGGCACGCTTGCGGTCATGTAAATCGCAACGGCGGCGAGCAGGCGGATAGTCGTCATGGCCCTCTGTTGGTTGGCGTGCATGGTCAGTTCCTCCCACTTGTCGCGGCGCGTGGCTGGCTCCCAGATGCGGCAAGGACCGCTTGTATCAGTTGCCTGCGCTCCTTGTCGACTTCCACGCGGCGAGCCGCGTCTTCTTCCAGCGAGAAGTAGCGCCGGCCGTCGACCCACGTCTGCTCCGCCTTGGTGAACTGCGAAAGCGGATTTCCGCTCCACACCACGAAGTCGGCATCCTTGCCCGGCTCGAGCGATCCAACACGGTTCTGGATCGCCAGCACCTTGGCGGCGTTGAGGGTGACCGTGGTGAGCGCCTGTTCCTCGGTCAGGCCGGTGCGCAGCAGCTTGCCCGCCTCCCAGTTCATGCGGCTGGCGATCTGCGCGTTGTCCGAGTGCAGCGACACGGTCACGCCCGCCTCCATCAGGACACGGACGTTGTACTTCGTCGCGTCGTACGCTTCCATCTTGAATCCACCCCAATCGCTCCAGACCGCGGCGGCCACACCGGAAGCCGCCAGCTCGGAGGCGATCTTGTACGCTTCCACTCCGTGCTGGATCGTCTGGACCTTGAATCCGAACTCCTCGGCGAGGCGAATGAGGGCGAGGTACTCGTCGGCGCGATAACCGTGTGACGAGATCAGCAGCTTCTGGTCGAGGATGTCGAGAATCGCATCCATGCGCAGATCGCGGCGCGGCGGCAGTCCCTTCTTCGTCTTCTCCCATTCCTGCCACTCACGCCGGTAATCACGCGCCGCCAGGAAGTGGTCGCGGATGATTTCCTGCGTGCCCATGCGGGACCTGGGGTAACGCCCTTCGTAGCAGCAACGCTTGGGATTTTCGCCCAGCGCGAACTTCACCGTGCGCGTCCCGCCTTCCAGCTTCAGGGCCTCCGGCAGGCTGCCCCATCGCATTTTGACGATCACGTTCTCGCCACCGATCGGGTTGGCGGAGCCGTGCTTGATCATCGCCGTGGTCAGGCCGCCGGCGAGCTGCCGGTACATATCGATGTTGTTGTGTGTGATCACGTCGCCCATGTAGACCTCGGGGACGATCGTGGCACCGGTCTCGTTCACGTCGCTGACGCCGGAGTGGATATGCGGATCGATCAGGCCGGGTGTCACGTGTTTGCCCGTGCCATCGATCACGGTCGCTCCGGCCGGTGCGCTAAGCCCCTTGCCCACCTGTGCGATCTTGCCGGCGCGGATCAGCACATCGGCGCCTTCGATCTTACCCTGCGGCCCCTGCGTCCAGACCGTCGCATTGCGAACGAAGACTGCTGCGGGCTGTTGCGGGATCGCTGCCACGCCGTAGTCCATCATTGGCCGGATGAATGGCAGATCGAGCCGGGGCACATTGACGGCTGTTGTGCCGACCGCCGCGTCTCCCTGGAATGGAGTGGTGCGCGTTCCACGGAATGAAGGGCTCGCCCCGTTAGGCAGCGACGTCCAGCCGAAGAACTGGTCGCCCGTCACCGAACCCGCCAACAAGGCTTTGCCCTCGTAACCGAGCTTCTCACCATTGAAGCGCACTTCGAGCCTGCCCGTTTCGGCGATAACCGTGGCGGACTCCAGGTCGATCCGGGCGCCCTGGGCGGCGTTGGGGCCCGGCGCCACATCGAGATAACCGCGCAGTCTGTTGAGCGTGCCCTCGAGCACGAGCTTGGCCTCGAAGCCCCACTGCTCGCCCGATTGAACCGTCCACGTACCGCGCGGATCGATCTGCGCGGGGCGAGTCACGCCATACACGACGCCTTGCACCCAGACATCGCGGATGTCGGTTTCGCGCGCAAAGAGGTCGCCTTTCGCGACCACCAGGTTCGCGACCTTGCCGGCGGCGATCGTGCCGTGCGTGCGATCGATGCCGAGGTAGCGGGCCGGCGTCGTGGTCAGCGCCGCCAGCGCAGCGTCGGCGGACAACCCCCTGGCGACGGCGGTACGCAGGTTCGGCAGGAAATTGTTCAACGACGTGAGGCCGTCTGACGTGATGCTGAACTCGACGCCGGCGTTCGCCAGCTGGCCGGCGTTCGTCGGCGCCAGGTACCAGTGGCGCAGCTCGCCCAGCGTCGCATTCATCGCTTGTTCCGGATCGCCGACGTTAGGCGCGTCCGGGAAGTTGATGGGAACGAAGAGCGGGGCCTTGCTGCTCCGCAGCACGTCAATGATGCGATACTCCTGGCCGTTGCCGCGGTACCAGGCGGTCAGCTTGAACTGCTTCGCGAGCGCCTGACCACGAAGGATTTCCTCCTCGCTGCGGGTCTCGAAGATGACCGGCTGCGTGCCGGCGACCGCAGCTTCGAGCGACTTCAGCGCTTCGCTGGTCTCCGGCGGCAGGAACGCGCGGCCGCCCGTTTCGTATGCCGTCCAGGCGCGCTTGTACCACTCTGCGTCCATGAAGGTCTGCTTCATGAGCGCGATCACGCCCATGGACGAATTGGGATAGCGCCCCCCCAGCTCGAAGGAACTCTGGAAGCCGATCGATTGCGCGACGTCCGGGCGAAGCACGCGGTCTCGCACGCCGGCGTCGGTCAGGCTCACCACTGCAGCGCTACCGCGGAAGATGCCCCGCTTCGGGACGACGAGCGCAGTGCCGAAGCCCTGCGAGCGAAGCCCTTTCCGGCGGTTCGCGTCATCCTGCAGGTTGGCGGTGGTGCTGAACCACGCGCGCACCTGGGGATTCCAGTGGGTCGGCCCCACGTCGCCGCCCCGCGGCACGCTGTCTCTTCCCAGGTCTGCGTGGGCGTCGATGAACCCCGGGTACACGGTGTGCCCCGTCAGGTCCCAGACCCGAGCGCCCGCCGGCGGCGTACCGCCCGGCTGGACGGACTGAATCAGGCCGTTCCGAATGATGATGGTCGCGTTGTCCAGCGTCTGGCCCGGCGCAGTCACGACGCGGGCTTTCACCAGCGCATGGTACCCGGTCCCGTTGTCGCGGATGCCCTCGACTGGCTCGGTGCGCGTGGCTTGTTGAGCGCCCGCGCTCGCGGACAACAGCAAGCCAAGGCTTAGTAATGTAATGAAGGCCTTCACGGCATTCCCCTGGATTGGTGGCAGTCCCCGCTTTGACAGTCGGCGGGTCAAGAAGGGTAGCTTCGCGGGTGCGAAGGCGGAACAGGTTTCGTCCCTAACTAAACAGAATCGTGAAGAGAAACGTGAAGAGAACCGTGAAGAGAACCGTGAAAAGAAGCGTGAAAAGAAGCGTGGAGCAGCCGTGAAGGAAACGTGAAGGAGGGCGCGAAGGATTCTTGGCGTTTCGCGCACAGCTTTCACGGCATACTTCACGCCCTACTCCCGATACTCTTCACGGCTTCTTTCACGATGCTCTTCACGTCTTTTTTCACGATGAAACAGCTTTCGTCCCGTTGCCATCCCCCGTACGCGGGGATCCAGTGACCGAAGACCCTTGGCTACCTCCACCCATAGTGACGCTCGAGGTACGCCGCCAATGCGGCCCCAACGATCCCCGCGGCGCGCTGGAGATTCAGCGGGGCACCATCGACGCGATAGCGGACCACCGCCTGCTGCAACGCGTGTTAGGCGGCGTCTGGGAAGACGGCTGCGGTCATGGCACGACGATCCAGTCGGTCGACAATTGGGACGTCCCCCACGCCAACCTGAGCTCGCCCCGCGCTGCGTCCGTCGCCGTCGATGGAATAAGCCAAATCGTCAGGCTCTCGATTGGTTGCGTCAGCGTGGTATGCTGTAGATCGACCCGAACGACGTCGTGCGCCGCGTCATAGGCTGTTGGAGATTGGCCGACAGAGTTCTGCAATCAGTTTCCAAC
>DASRPK010000200.1:0-10577 GCA_035646395.1 Gemmatimonadaceae bacterium
ACGATTATGACGTTGGGGATTACGTTTTAAAACGGGTAAACGGGTAAACGGGTAAACGGGTAAACGAAAAGCGCGGCGGGATTTATTCCGGCCGCGCTTCTTCGTTGGAATCGTAAACCCGCTTACCCGCTTACCCGCTTCTCGTCTACCCGCCTACCCGTCTACCCGTTCTTTAGCGTCGCGCCGTCGTGCTCTCGCTCAAACGTCCGGCCGGTAAGCGGTACAACAGCTGCGCCGTCGCCCGGTCAGCTGCGGACAGGTCGCGGACGCGGACCTTCGGGGCCATGATCGAGGTCGTATCGGTCGTATGGTCGAGGCCTAACAAGTGACCGACTTCGTGCATCGCGATGGCGCGAATGGACGTTGTGTCGAGCACTTCGCCCGAGTGATGGTGCACCGCGAGCTGGATGTTGGCGTCGATGATCCACCAGGACTCATCGTGCGCCCAGAGCGTCTTGCCGCTGATCGATTCGTTGAACTTGTCGACCCAGGTCACGCGAACATCGGCCAGGCTGGAGTCCATGACGAACGTGAACGGCACCGGAATGCCGACTTCGGACCATTCCGAGAAGGCGCGACGAACGACGGGGACCGCCGCCGCATTGAATCCTTCGTGGCGCGACGTCGCCTGGACCCACACGCGCAGCGGATTCCCGGCGCGGTCCGGCCAGCGCGCGAGTGCCGAGTCGTGTGAGGTAATGACGTCGTTGATGTAGGTGTCGTGGCTTCCAAGCTCGATGCGATGACGGACGTCAGCGGTGTTCGTGGGCAGCGGCGATGGCGCGGCTACGCGACGGACTGGAATGACCGAATCGATTGGCGCGGCCGATACGGGATCGGATGGCATCACGCCAGTGTCCACGCGCGCGATACCGAAGCTCGCGGTGCGCCTGGCAGTGACCTGCGCGCGTGTGGCCAGCGCTTCACGCGTGACGAAGGCGCCCAGCAACGTGAGCGCAGATGCAACCACGAGGTCGAACCGTTTCATCCAGTTTTTCACGTGTGCGGCCAAAACCGATTCGACCGGCGCGGCAATGTCACAGCGTACTGTCAGATCAGCAAGAGCCGATTTTGGTTTACGCGTGTCATCTTCGAGCAAGATGAGACCCGACTCATTCCGGCCGACGAAGGGTGAGTCGGGATACTCAAAGCAGGACGATCGTCCTGCCTTCGACGTTACGAAGTGGGTCAGGCAAGTGACGGGCCACACTGCGCGCGACGGCAAAGCGCAACGGGGAAGCTGACTTCCGAGTGTCGTCGCGAGTGGTGGTCGCGCCTCAGTCGTCAGGCAGTAACAACAAGGGTCGGGGGGCATGGGGCATGGGGCATGGGGCATGGGCATGGAGTGGCCGGGTTTCCCGTGCTCCATGCCCCGTGCCCCATGCCCTAACCTGAAGCCTCGTTACTTCTCTGTCGGTTCGAGCCTCGAGCCTCGACCCTCGCCGAGCGCCGTCTCGATCTCGGCGCGCACCGTCTGCTCTCGTTCTTCCGCGAGGCGCGCGTGCAACGCTTCGATAGCGAGGGGAGAGGCGATAACACCCAGCGCCCACGCAGCATGCGCGCGCACGACCGCATCGGGTTCGTGGGCCAGGCAATCAGCGAGTGCCTCGTCGTCTCGCGGGGCACCGCGGTTCCCGAGTGCGATCGCGGCATTGCGCGATAATCCCTGTCGACCGGCACGGGTCACTGCCGTACCACCGAAGCGCCGTTGGAAACCCGAAGCGTCCATGCGAAGCAGTGCGACAGGATCGGGAGAATCCTCAAGGCTGCCGGACATCAGCTCCGGATCGTGCGCCTCACGCGCGAAGCGCACGTTCCACGGACAGACGTCCTGGCAGATGTCGCAGCCGTAGACCAGGGTCCCGATGGCCGTTCGCCACTCGGCGGGAATGGAGCCGCGCTTCTCGATCGTGAGGTAGGAGATGCAGCGCGTGGCGTCGAGCACTCCATCAGCCTCGATCGCCGAAGTGGGACAGGCGTCGATGCATCGGCGGCAGGTGCCGCAGTGCTCCTCAGTGAATGGAGCATCGGGCTCGAGCTCCGCGTCCACGAACAACGCGCCGAGAAAGAGGAACGATCCACGGCGCGGATGGATCAGCATCGTGTTCTTCCCGAACCACCCCAGGCCCGCCAAGCGTGCGAGGTCGCGCTCGAGGATTGGGCCGGTGTCGACATACGGCCGGCCCGAGACCCGCGACCCGCTCTCCGTCTCCAGCCATTTGAGGAGCTTCCACAATCGCTCCTTCAAGACGCCGTGGTAATCGCGGCCGCGCGCGTAGCGCGCCAGCGATCCTGCCGGTTGGAGACCGCCGTAATCGAGGGCGACCACGATCGCCGACCGTGCGCCGCGTTTCGGGAGCCGGGTGTCGCGTCGCAGGGCCGCGTCGCGCGTCAGCCATCCCATCTCGCCGGCCTTTCCCCGCGCCAGCCACTGCTCGAACGACGTGAAGGTTCCGGCCGGACCGAGTCGGGCGATGCCGGCGAGGTCGAAGCCTAACGCGTAGGCGTGAGCCTTGATGGTTTCGGCAGCCGGCAGTACGCGGGTCGAATCAGCCTTCATCAGACATCACACATCACTCACTTTCGCGCGGCCCATCGGGCGTACCGGATCACGTCCTCCACCGGAGGGACCGCGCGCTCGTCGCCGTACGCGGTATACATGCGCCACCGCGTGTATTCACGTGACGGCACGGGGAGGAACGGCGGCTTGAGGAACCAGCGCCTCGAGCGAAATCGCCAGCTGACGCGAAGCAGGTCGCGGGCGAGCGACGGAGACGTAACGGCGCGTATCGTGAGCCCGAGCATCAGGGCTCCCCAGCCAGGCCTGCGCGCCGTCGACGTCTCTGCGACCACGCTCCTTATCGCGTGATGACCTGGATGACTTCCTGAACCCGCGCCCCCCACTTCGTCTGGGCTTCGGACCTCGTGAGGAAGCGGATCTCACTGGCGGTGCTCTTCGGCTGCTGGCTGAGCATGGCGTACCCGCCCATGATGTCGTTATTCACGACGATCGTGACCTGGGTGCCCTGGCCCGGCCAGCTCGGACGGAGCTGGCGGATGAGGTCCGGCAGCGACGGCGCCGTGCTTTCGCGGATCTCCTGCGCCGTGATGATGTTCGTGCGCCGCGTTGTGGTGCTGCTCGTCGGGGTCTGGTCGCCGGCGGCGGTTCCTGAGCTGGCGCAGGCTCCAGCCACGACCACGAGGCCTAACGCCAAAGCAACGATTCGCATGGGAAATCTCCTGTTGTCCGGGGCGCAGGTTGCGTCCCGCGTCGATGGGGAAGAATAACAAGCCCCGCGTGGGTTTATCGCTACCGCTTCGTCGTCACCAGAATAACCCCGCTGCTGTGACCGGTTCCGAACCGCGTGGTCGCGTCCCTGGCATTCATGAAGCGGATTTCCTTGACCCGGCTGGCGGGAATGTTGACCATGCTCGCGGGCTCGCCCAGTCGCACGTCATCCATGTAGATGATGATAGGGATACTGGCAGCCGTCATTCCACTGGCGTCCGAACCGACGCCACGCGGGATCAACATCCCTGGCCGCAGGTTCTGCACGACTTCCAGCGCGTTCTGGTACGTCGAAGCGCCGATCTCGGATTCGGTGATCACGTTCGCCGCACCCCGAGCGACGCGCGGTGCCGCTCCAGTCTCGGGCTGTGCGGTCGTGCCGCCGCCACCTCCGCAGCCGCACACAACCAATACAGCGGCGCATAACAAAGCTTTGTGCATGTCCACTCCTCGCGCCGGTGTGGCGCTTTTTGCGTCAGAATTGTCCCGATTCGAGTGCCCGGGATGCCGTCGTGAACACGTCGGCCGTACGCCGTGGCCGAATCTGAGGTCGGCGATTCCCTACAAGAGGCACCAGCATGTGTGCAGCGTGCAAGGCCCCGTGGGACGACACGTGGTCGATGGGCTCGTATTGGCGACGAAGATCCCAGCCCGGCGTCGCGCTGATGACGAGGTCCCCCGATCGTGGTGCGAGAACCAGATGGGCAAGCTGCGCAACGCTGTCGGGGTAAACCGTCCCCAGCGTCCGCTCATGAACGGCGTCGTCACAGAGATCTTCGAAAGAGTCGATGCCTAGAGGGTCACCATCGCCGTGTCGGTACGAAAATCCGCGGGCGGTTCTGGAGATCTCACCGCGCTGCCCGTGTTTCCAGACCGCGACGATGTTTGGTGAAGTCTGTGCCGCCAAGAGGTCAACTGCAGGGTGGGTCCACAGCCACTCTGTTTCTGCACGCCAACGGTTTTGCAGAGCGGACCATGGCTGTCTTGTGCGGTCGTCCAGGCCGAGGTACACGTGCGCCATGCTGTTGCCGCTCACCATGACGGCAGCCTGTGATCGGTCGGGGAAAGTCCATGGATGCGATCGCACCCTGGCTCCCTTCGCGCGCAACTCTGCGGCGAGATCCAGGTGGGAATGGACCGCGGAGTGTCCGTGATCGCTCACAACCCGGAGCTGCATGGTACTCCACCGGCCGTCACGCTTTGCGTCTTCACGGATCGAATGGACGACGCGATCGACCAGCTTGAGCGATTGCATAACACCCGGTGCGTGTTCACCGCCGCGATGCGCTGCCTTGTCACCTGCCGTGAACGCCGCAAAGACGAATGGCGGCTTCTCTTGCCGTATTCGTCGTACCAGCGTCTCGGCGAGTTCCTCCTCCAGGGCGAGCCAGCGATCGACATCACCAGTGACGTGGGCGTGGATGACGCGCGCCGCGTGCGTGAAACCGCGATCCAGTTGACGGTGCGCCGGCAGCCCGCGGGTGACCACCGCCTCCATGCCTAACGCTGCACCGCCGGCCTGCTCGAACGCAGTCGCGACGGTGGGCGAAAGATCGTCATTGATCGCGCGGATCTGCGTCCCGACGTAGCTCCGCGAATGTCCGAGGATGGCAGGCAGTCTGCGGCTCCGGTCGTACCATCGGAGCCCGGGAACTCCGGCTTCGGCCGGGTGCACTCCCGTCAACATCGGGATATAGGCGACGCCGGTGACCGAAGGAAACACGGTGGTCAGCACGGCATGCACACCTTCATCGGCAAGTGCGGCGAGGGCCGGTACGTCGCCAGCGCGGATGGCCGCGTCGAGCCGGCCGGGAGTCAGCCCATCCGCCACCAGGATAACCGATGAGTTGTCCACAGCTATTCTCTGATCGCTGATCGCCAGTCGCTGGTCGCTGCACTAAACTCGGTGGGGTCAGACCAGGGTCAGACCGGGGTCTGACCCTGGTCTGACCCCTGACTCCCATCCACACGAAGGCTCGATGCGCAAGCGCAAGCAACCGAAACGGTCGAAGGAAAATCCGTCCGGGAATTCGACCGGGAAGCGCATGCGGTCGAAAACCTCACAGTTCCGCATCGATCCGGGGCGCCGGGCCGATGCCGAGAAGCGCGCGCTCGAGGGCTTGAAGGAGAGAACGGAAGAAGGGCATCTGGCGGCGGGACGCACGCCACCATCGCAAGGTACGACGCCACGCACCAGCGGAGCACACCGGACCGTCGACACGTCCATCCGCGACGCTGTTGCGCTCACTGAAGACGCGAAGCTGTTGCAACCGGAACCACGGCACCTGGACTTCACCCAAACCGATCCGTGGCGCGTGCTGCGCATCATGGGCGAGTTCATCGAGGGGTTCGACGTGCTCGCCAAAGTGGCGAAGGGCGTCGCGTTTTTCGGTTCGGCGCGCACGGGGCCCGACGATCCGATGTACCAGGCCGCGCAGGAAACCGCGCGGCTCCTCGCCGTCGCCGGCTACGACATCATCACCGGCGCCGGGCCGGGAGTCATGGAAGCCGCCAACAAGGGCGCGAAACTCGGCGGCGGTCGCTCGATCGGCTGCAATATCGAGCTTCCATTCGAACAGGGAACGAATCCGTACGTCGACACCGCGGTGAACTTCCGCTACTTCTTCGTCCGCAAGACGATGTTCGTGAAGTACTCCAACGCGTACATCATCTTCCCGGGCGGGTTCGGCACCCTCGACGAACTGTTCGAGGCCCTAACGCTGATCCAGACCGGAAAGATCAACCAGTTTCCGCTGATCCTGTTTGGCAGGCATTACTGGGCCGGACTGGTGCGTTGGCTGTCGTCGCGCGCGCTTGGTGAACGGAAGATCTCTCCTGGTGATATGGACCTGGTGCTTCTTACGGACGATCCGCAGGAAGCTGCCGACGCTGTAATCGCTGCGTTCGAGTCCCATCTCGGCCGGACAACGGACATCCCCTGACCGATCCACTCCACACATCACAATGCAGAAGAAGCAGTCGAAGGCACCGACGCAGCCGGTTCGCGATCTCGGGCTCAAGGCGTCCCGCGTGGGCCGCCACGTCAAGCACGCGACCGCGGCCGGCCCGAAAGCGGAGCAGAAGCGCGCGGCGGAAGAACGGGAGCGCGCAGGCGCCACGCATACTGTGAAGGAGCCGAGCCGTTTCCTGCGTGGCACCCCGATCGATCCGCGACCGATTGACGGCACGGAACGCGTCGTTGATCTGATCGAAGGGACCTTCCTCGCTTACAACGCCGCGCGGCTACGCGAAGCCTGCCAGCTCTTTGTCGACAAGATGCTCGATGAGGATGTGACGGTCGGCCTGACGATGACGGGCGCGCTGACACCGGCTGGACTTGGCATGGCAGCGGTCATTCCACTCATCGAGGCGGGATTTGTCGACTGGATCATTTCGACGGGCGCGAACCTGTACCATGACACGCATTTCGGGCTCGGGCTCAAGATGCACCGGGGGAACGCGCAGATCTCGGATATTGTCCTGCGGGAAGAGGGGGTCGTTCGCATCTACGATGTGTTCTTCGACTACGACGTGCTGCTTTCGACGGATGCATTTTTCCGGCAGATCATCCAGGGGAAGGAATTCCAGCGTCCGATGTCGAGCGCGGAGTTCCACTGGTTGTGCGGGAAGTACGTGCGCGAGCGCGAGCGTGTGTTAGGCATCGGCAAGAAGTCGTTGTTAGGCGCGGCCCATGACGCCGGGGTGCCGATCTACACGTCGTCGCCGGGCGATTCCTCGATCGGCATGAACGTGGCGGCGCTGACGCTGGACGGGAACAAGTGTGTGATCGATCCTAACGCGGACGTGAACGAAACGGCGTCGATCGTGTTAGGCGCGAAACGCACCGGTGGCCGCAGCGCGATCATGATCCTGGGTGGCGGAAGTCCCAAGAATTTCGCGCTGCAGACAGAGCCGCAGATCCAGGAAGTGCTGGGGATCGACGAGAAGGGGCACGACTACTTCCTGCAGATCACGGACGCGCGTCCAGACACGGGTGGGCTGTCGGGTGCCACACCGGCGGAAGCGGTGAGCTGGGGGAAGATCGATCCGGATCGCCTGCCTGACGCGGTGGTGTGTTACATGGACGGCACGGTGGCGCTGCCGTTGCTTACGTCATATGCGATGGCGAAGCGGAAGCCGCGGAAGCTGAGGCGGCTTTACGACAGGCGGGGGAAGTTGATGGCTGCGTTAAAACGCGAATACGCCAAGTCGAAAGAGTAGGGTTTCGCTAACCCACCTCCACTTTCGGATGGACGTGGGATGTGAGCGCGATCGGGGCACGGTGTGCTCGCAGGCTACTCGCCGTAAGGAATCCACACGTTCTTGACTTGCACCGCTTCGCGAAGAAACTCGCGTCCTTCTCCCTCCGCCTCGTCATACCAATCGGTCGCGGGTGACGGACACCACGTCCGCTTCATGTTCGACGCCGACGCCAGCTCCACCATCTTCACGCCGTCGCCAGGCCCGGAATACCACATCGCCTCCACGTCATCGTGCTCGGCCAGCACCTTGGCCAGCACGTCGCGCGCACCCGTGACGATGTTGACCACGCCGGCCGGCACGTCCGACGTCTCGAAGACCTGGTAAAGGTCAGTCGCAGCCAGCGGATGTGGTTCGCTTGGAATCGCGACGACCGTATTGCCCGTCGCGATCAGCGGTGCAACGAGCGAGATGAAGCCCAGCAGCGGCGAGTCGTCAGGGCAACCGACACCGACGACACCGATCGGCTCGTTCATCGCGAGGGCCACGCCGCGAATCGGGACGTTATGCACTGCGCCGTCCCACTTGTCCGCCCAGGCGCCGTAGGTGAAGAGGCGCCTGACACTTGCCTCGACCTCGCGATTTGCATCGCGCTTCGATGCGCCGGTCATCAACGCGATGCGAGCAGCAAACTCGGTACGACGCGCGTCGAGATTTTCGCCCATGTAGTAGAGGATCTGCGCCCGCAGGTGGCCCGAGCTTGGCGCCCAGCCTCTCGCCGCATGGGCGGCTTCCACTGCGTTGCGGATGTCCTTGCGATTTCCCTCGCCTACTTCGGCGATCGGCTTTCCCTTCGGCGTGACGATGAGGCGCGAGTAGCCCGAGTCGGGCCGTGCCTGTTTCCCACCGATGAACAGTTTTGCCGTGCGATCAATGCCGACGTCAGGCAGTTGGGAGAGTTCAGGCCTTTGCGCTGAGATTTCTGACGCTGGCCTCTGGCCTCCGGCCTCTGGCCTCTGGCCCCGCCTAACGAGATACTCGAACATGCCTTCGCGTCCACCTTCCCGCCCGAATCCACTCTCGCGGTAACCACCAAAGCCGGCGGCCGCGTCGAACAGGTTTGTCGAGTTCACCCACACCACACCGGCCTTGATCTTCGGCGCGATATCGAGCGCGAGGTTGATGTTCTCGGTCCAGACCGAAGCGGCGAGTCCGTAGGGCGTGTTGTTCGCGAGCGCGACGGATTCTTCCGGCGTGCGGAACGTCATCGACACCAGCACCGGGCCGAAAATCTCGACCTGCGCGATGGTGCTCGACGGGAAGACGTCCGTGAACAGCGTTGGCGGATAGAAGCACCCTTCACGCGGCACCGCCCAGGAAGGCTGCCACATGGAAGCGCCTTCGGTCTGGCCAGTCTGCACGAGTTGCTTGATCCGCTCGAGCTGTACCGGCGCAACGATTGCCCCCATGTCGACCGCTTTGTCGAGCGGCGGTCCCACGCGAAGGTTCTCCATCCGCGCTTTCAGCTTGGCGTATAGCCGATCGGCGATGCCTTCCTGCACCAGCAACCGCGATCCGGCGCAGCAGACCTGCCCCTGGTTGAACCATATCGCATCCACGACACCCTCGACCACGCCGTCGAGGTCCGCATCGTCATACACAATGAACGGGCTCTTGCCGCCTAACTCGAGCGAGAGCTTCTTGCGGCTTCCGGCCGTCGCCTTGCGAATGATCCGCCCGACTTCGGTGGACCCGGTAAACGCGATCTTGTCGACCTTCGGATGATTCACGATGGCCGCGCCCGTGGAACCGTCGCCCGTCAGCACATTGAGCACGCCGGCCGGCAATCCCGCCTGGTGCGCGAGCTCGGCGAACAGCAGCGCGGTCAGCGGCGTGAACTCCGCCGGTTTCATCACCACCGTGTTTCCGGCAGCAAGGGCGGGGGCAACCTTCCACGCCAGCATCAGCAACGGGAAGTTCCAGGGAATGATCTGGCCGATGACGCCCACAGGTTCGTACCCGGGAAACTCGGCGTCGCGCAGCTGGGCCCACCCGGCGTGATGATAGAAGTGACGCGCGACGAGAGGGATATCGAGGTCACGCGTTTCGCGTATCGGCTTCCCGTTGTCCATCGACTCCAGCACCGCAAACAGGCGCGAGTTGCGCTGGACCATGCGCGCCAGCGCATACAGGTGCCGGGCGCGCGCATGCGGCGTCAGGCGGCTCCACGCCGGAAAAGCCTTCCGGGCGGCCCCGACCGCGGCGTCAACGTCCTCGGCGCTCCCCTGGGTCGTCCGGGCCAGAGGCCTGGTCGATGACGGGTCAATGACTTCGAAGGTTTGCCCGGGCTTCGTCCAGGCTCCACCGATGAAATGGCCGAACGTCCCGTTATGCGAGGACAACCACGCGCGCGCCGGACTATCACTCTCCGGCGCCGGACCATACTCCATGGTCTCGAAAATTTCGGCGACTGTGGCCATTGGCGGCTCAGGGCATCGGGTGGCGGTGCGCCGCTGCATAACGACCGGTGACGAACATCTCGAGCTGTCGCTCGATGTCGGTCAACAGGCTGCTGGCGCCAAATCGGAACAGCTGCGGCTCGAGCCACTCGCGCCCGAGCTCTTCCTTCATCAACATGAGATAATCGGTTGCCTGACGAGCGGTGCGGATGCCACCGGCCGGCTTGTAACCGACCTTGAAGCCCGTGCGCAACGCGTATTCGCGGATCTGTCGGACCATTGCCAGTGAAACGGGCAGCGTGGCATTTACACCTTCCTTGCCGGTGGACGTCTTGATGAAGTCCGCGCCGGCCATCATCGCCACCACGGACGCGCGAGCCACGTTCGTCAGCGTGGCGAGTTCCCCGGTGGCAAGGATCGCCTTCAGGTGCGCCTGGCCTGATGCCTCGCGGAACGCCTTGACCTCATCGTAAAGCGCCGGCCAGTCGCCGGTGAGGACGTGTGCTCTCGTTATGACGACGTCTATTTCATGCGCGCCCGCCGACACGGACGCGCTGATCTCTGCAACTCGTTGCTCGAAGGGCGAGAGTCCAGCTGGGAATCCCGTACTGACCGCAGCCACCGGAATG
>DASRPK010000201.1:0-3082 GCA_035646395.1 Gemmatimonadaceae bacterium
GCCAATGCCGCAATGTTCGGCGTGGTCGACCGACTGATGTATCGGCCATATCCAACGCTGCGTGATCCGTCGACGGTGCACCGTGTCTACCTGCGATACATGGAACGAGACGCGTTGCGCACAACCTTCTCGTTCGAGTACACGCGCTACCTCGACTTCCAGAAATGGACGAGGTCCTTCTCGGAATTCGCGGCCTTCGCGCCGATGGGACGCGCGGTCGGGTCAGCGGGATCCACGCGCGAGCGGGCCATTGCAGCCGTGAGCGCCTCGTTCTTCAACTTCTTTGACGCAAGGCCGGTACTTGGCCGCTACTTCACGCCCGACGAAGACGTTACGCCACGCGGGGCGGCCGTCGTGGTGCTCACGCACGGTTACTGGCAAAGTGAGTTCGGTGGTCGTCGCGATGTCATCGGCAAACCGCTGCTGATCGATCGACAGACCTACACCATCATTGGTGTAGCTCCTGCCGGATTCGAAGGCGTCAACGAAGGACCCCCACGGTCGGCGTTCATCCCGATCACCGCGTACGCCGGGAGTCAGGAAGGGCGCGACAGGCTCGAGTACTACACCCGCTACAACTGGGGGTGGATGCAGATGATGGTGCGCCGACGGCCCAACGTCAGTGTGGCGGCTGCGTCGACCGACCTGACGACGGCTTACAAACGAAGCTGGAATGCGGAACTCGAGTTCTTTCCGCAGCTTGGACCCGCCGACGTAGCGAAACCATTCGCGATTGTCGGCCCACTCAAGACGTCGGCTGGACCAGATCCGTCCCTCGAGTCAAAGACCGCGCTGTGGGTCACGGGAGTGACACTGATCGTCCTCCTCATCGCCTGTGCGAACGTCGCCAATCTGTTTCTGGGCCGCGCGCTTCGGCGACGGCGCGAGGTCGCACTGCGACTCGCGCTCGGCGTCAGCCGCCGCAGACTGGCCGTGCAAACGATGACCGAAAGCGTCGTTCTCGCGTTGATTGGCTGCGCGTTAGGCGTGCTGATCGCGCAGACGGGCGGCCAGATCCTCAGCCGGCAGTTCCTGCCTGAGGGTCACGCCTTCTCGCTGTTCAACGATGCGCGCACGCTGATGGTCGCGATTGGTGCCGCGCTGTTCGCGGCGATGCTCACGGGCATAGTTCCGGCGATGCTCGCTACGAAAGCGGATCTCGCCACCGCACTCAAGGCCGGCGCGCGCGAAGGCACCTATCATCGGTCAAGAACGAGGACGGTGTTACTGATTGCGCAGGGTGCTCTATCGGTCGCCCTGCTCGTGGGAGCCGGACTCTTCGTTCGCAGCCTGAATCGGGTCCGCGACATTCGCCTGGGCTATGACGCCGATCGCATCGTCCTGGTTCGACGCGACCTTCGCGGATTCTCTCTTGGTGACACTGCCACGATCGCCCTGCAGCAGCGCCTTCTGGAGAGAGCTCAGGCGCTTCCTGGAGTTGAACACGCCGCGATCGTGAGCAGCGTACCGTTCTGGAGCCATTCGACAACGGACTTGTATGTCGCCGGCATTGATTCCGTCCGCCGGCTGGGACGATTCACGTATCAACAAGCCTCGCCAGACTACTTCGCGACGACGGGGACGAGGATCCTGAGGGGTCGGCCCTTCGGGCCGGATGATCGCGTCGGAGCTCCGCGGGTTGCCGTCGTGAGTGAGGGAATGGCGAAAGCGCTTTGGCCCGGGAAGGATGCGCTCGGTCAGTGCATGCGAGTCGCTGCAGACACGATGCCCTGCACCACCGTGATCGGGATCGCCGAGGATGCGGTGCAGCAAAGTCTCACCGATGATCAGCGCTTCCGGTACTACATGCCGCTGCATCAGTACCGTCCGATCAACGGCTCCTTTCTCATGTTGCGCGTGCGAGGGGAGCCTGCCGAACAATCGGAGGGAATTCGCCTGGCATTGCAGGGCCTCATGCCCGGTGAGGGGTACATCACCGCGTGGCCACTCGATGACGTTCTCCGTGCTCCGCGGCGGTCATGGCAAATCGGAGCGACGTTGTTCGTCGCGTTTGGCGGACTCGCGTTGTTGGTCGCGGCGATCGGCCTGTACGCCGTGATCGGATACAACGTCACACAACGCATGCACGAAATCGGTGTCCGCATCGCGCTCGGCGCACAGAGGGCCGATGTCGTCCGCCTGGTCGTGGGGCAGGGGATGGGATTCGCGCTGGCCGGCGCCGTCATTGGGGCTATGCTTGCCTACTGGGCGGCGCGCTGGGTTCAGCCCCTGCTGTTCCAACAGTCCGCTCGCGATCCCTTCGTTTTTCTGACAGTCGGAGGCATCCTGGTCATGGTGGCTATCGCGGCCAGCTCAGTTCCGGCATTTCGTGCGACACGCGCCGATCCGAATCGGACTCTGCGCGCCGAATAAACTCCAACGTTTAAAAGCATCCCGTAAAAGACTTTAACACGGGGGGCACGGAGGTCACGGGGGAATCCACTCTCTGGAAAGCGTCTGAGCGAGGGTGGCCCCAGTGACCTCCGTGACCCCCGTGTTCAAATGTTTTTTGGAACTGCGAAAATGCGGAAGGAGTCAGGTCGGCACACTCCTTTCGAAAAACCCAGCCAACGGTTTCTCTTCTTACAGACTCTAAAGGGAGAGTCTAAGGAGAACCGATGGCTGACGCATTGCCTGTTGTGAAGGGGACACTTGACGTGCTGGTGCTCAAGGCACTCAGCTGGGCGCCGATGCACGGCTTCGAAGTCACGACCTGGCTCGAGGACCGTTCCGGCGGTGCGCTCGACGTCGAGGACTCGGCGCTGTACCAGGCCTTCTATCGGCTGGAGGCGCGGAACATGATCGCCGCCGAGTGGGGTGTGACCGAGAACAACCGGAAGGCGCGTTACTACCGCATCACGAGTTCAGGCCGCGCGCACCTTCGTGCGCAAACGGCACAGTGGATCCGGTACGCGGAAACCGTGAGCGACATCCTCACTGCGCCGGCGCGCTGATCGATGCCACTCGTTCGGCCCGGCGTGCGCCGGCTCTTCGACCTGATGCTTCGGCGCCGTGATGTCAGCCGTCGCGACGTGGACGCGGAAGTCGCGCTCCACATCGACCTCCGCGTCCAGCAGCTCGT
>DASRPK010000202.1:0-15598 GCA_035646395.1 Gemmatimonadaceae bacterium
TCGACGTCGCTGGCGACCTTCCGGCAGCGACGGTCCGCGGATTGGCGAGAGCCGGGACACAAGCCCGCATCGTAGTCATCGCGGCTGGCCGTGACATGATCGAGGAAATTCATTGGGGACTCACGCCATTCGAACGCGAGCTCGTGTGGTTCGATACGAGCTGGATCTGGGGTCCGCCCGAGGATGACTTCGCCCACCTGATTCGCACGATAGGCGCGTCGCGGTTCGTCTACGGCACGGGCTGGCCGCTGCGCCTGGCGCAGGTCAGCCGCGCGAACCTGGCGTTGCTTCCACCGGACCTATCAGGTGCGGCACTGGCAGATCCAGCGACGTGGAGGGTTGGCTGACGCGCTCAACTCTTGTCCACGCCGTCTCTTGCGCGATCGGTGATCCCACCGCATTTTCCCTCGCGGGTACTTTGTGAAATTGTTCACAAGCACTCGTATTGGCCCCGAACAACTCCCATAAATGAGCCAACGGCGGTCGTGGGCGCTTGCTTCCGGGTTTTTCGCCATCGCCGTCGCCGCGTTAGGCCTGTCGGCGTACAGTGGCGCCTCGTCGTCCCAGGGATACGCGCCCCCCCAACCGGTGAACTTCCCGCATCCGCGCCACGTGAAGCAGCTGGGGATGAATTGCCTCTACTGCCACTACACCGCGAATCGATCCCCTGACCCCGGGCTGCCGGCGGTTGGCACCTGCATGGGTTGCCACCAGGTCGTTCGTGGCCCACGTCAGGCGATCCAGGGCATAGCCGACCGCGACACGGCCGCGCTCAATCAGTTGCTGTCATACGCGAAGGGAACGTCGGACCAGTGGAAGCCGATTCCGTGGATTCGCATCCACAAGCTTCCTGAGTACGTGCACTTCCCGCACTTCCGTCACGTGAATGCGGGTGTGACCTGCCAGACCTGCCACGGCCCGGTTCCGGAAATGCAGCGCGTCTACCAGTACGCGTCCCTCAACATGGGTTGGTGCGTGAACTGTCACGTGAAGGGCTACAAGCTCGCCGATGGGCTGCTCGCCGCCGGCGACACGGCCGGCGCCCGGGCGGCAGCGAACGTCGAACCGAAGAAAGCGCGATACGACTGCTCCGTCTGCCACTTCTAGGACATGACTCAGCCCCCTAAGACGGTCGTCAAGCGACGCGAGTTCCTGAAGGTCCTCGGGTCGACCGGCGCCGCCGCGACGGCGGTCGGATGCAGCATGGAGCGCGTCGAGCAGCTGATTCCGTATGTCGTGTCGCCGGATCACACCGTCCCCGGCGTGTCGACGAACTACGCGACGATCTGCCGCGAGTGCGCGGCGGCGTGCGGCGTGATCGCCGAGGTGCGCGACGGACGTGCGATCAAGCTCGAGGGAAATCCGGACCATCCGGTGAATCGCGGCGCGTTATGCGCCCGAGGCCAGGCGGCCCTGCAGGGTCTCTACAATCCGGATCGGTATCGCGGTCCGATGATCCGCCGCGACAATCGACTGCAGCCGGCGACCTGGGATGAGGCGCTCGCTCGCGTCAGGCAGGGACTCGATGAGGCGCGCGCCGCCAACGCGGCCAGCGGTGTGCGTTTCGTCAGCCAACATGAAAATGGCTCATTCCCCGGCTTTGTCGATCAATGGATGGCGGCGGGAGGTTTCGGGGCGCACATCGCGTTCGATGCCGAAGCCGATCTCGCGGCCCGTGCCGCCAATCAGGCCGAATACGGGTCGGCCTGGCCGGCGCTCGACTTCACCGCGGCGCACCTGATCGTCTCGATCGGCGCGGATTTCCTCGATGGATGGGGATCTTCCGTCGCACACCAGCTGTCGTTCGCCGACGCGCGCGCGAAACTCGGCGCAGCGCCGCGGTTCGTGTACATCGGCGCCAGGCGATCCCTCACAGGCCTGAATGCCGATGAATGGATCGCCTGCCGTCCGGGAAGCGAGCTGGCCATCGCTGAAGGATTGTTAGGCGCGGTAGGCGGCACCAGCACTGGTACCATGGCTGTTGCGGCCACCGCCAGCGGCGTGACCGAAGCGGCGCTGCAGCGCCTGGCCGACGAACTCCGGGCCGCGAGGCCCAGTCTTGTACTCGGCGGTGTGAACACGCCTGACGCGTACCTCGTGTCACAGGCCGCGGCGCGGATCAACAGGGCCGCCGGCAACGTCGGCGTCACGGTGAAGCCGGACCAAGGCTCGACCATCGGGGGCGCCGACGGCGCACGGGCCCTGGCGGCGCTGGCGACCGAGATGAATGCCGGCACGGTGCGCGTCCTGTTCGTGCGCGGCGCGAATCCCGTCTACACGCTCCCCAAGGCGGCGCAATTCGCCGAGGGGATGGCGAAGGTGCCGCTCAAGGTGTCGTTCTCGTCGTATCCGGACGAGACGAGCGAGCTGTGCGACGTGGTCCTGCCCGATCACCACGCCCTCGAGTCGTGGGGCGACTCGGAGCCGGTGCGCGGCACGTTAGGCCTGCAGCAGCCGGTGATGGACCCGTTGTTCAATACCCGCGCCACGGCCGACGTGCTCATCGCGATGGCGCGGGCCGATACCGCCATGGCCGCGCGATACACGAATGCGATGTACCGCGACGCCCTGACGTCCCGGTACGGCGGCGGGCAGGGCGCGTTCACCGCGGCGCTGTCGACGGGGCTCGGGCAGGGGTCGGCGCTCGCCCGCTCGACAGCGGCATCGAGCGCCGCGGCGCCTGCTGCGCCGACCGCGGCCCCCCAGGCGATCGCCGGGGACGGCGAGTTCTTCCTGGTCGTGCACCCCTCGCCGGCGTTAGGCGCCGGCGCGGGCGCGAACAAGCCCTGGTTGCAGGAGTTGCCCGATCCGGTCAGCAAGATCGCCTGGCAATCCTGGGTGGAAATTCACCCGTCGACCGCGGCCCGGCTCGGGGTCCATGCCGGCGACCACCTCACGGTCACGACCGCCGCCGGTTCGGTCACGGCGCCCGCCTACCTCTACCTCGGCATTCACCCGGAGGCGGTCGCGGTCTCGCTGGGCCAGGGCCACACCGCCTATGGTCGTTATGCGCAGGGACTGGGTGTCAACGCGGTGGACACGTTAGGCGCGACGTACGATGGCGGGGGCCGGCTGGCCTGGACGCAGGCGAAGGCGCGTGTCGCGAAAGCGGCCGGGCATTCACGGCTGGTGTCCACGGAAGGATCCGCCCGCCAGCATGGCCGTGGCATCGCGCAGGCGCTGACCGCCGCGCAGCTCGCGGCCGGCGAGACGGGTGGAGCGCATCACGAGTTCATCGGCGATGCATCGCATGAGTTCCTCCCCGGTCTCCGTGCACCGGTCGCGAATGACGCGCAGGGCGACCTTGGTAGTCAGAGCTCGACGAAGAAGGGGATGTACGCCGACGACCACTGGAGCGGCATGGCGTCGCGCCGGTGGGCGATGACGATTGACCTCTCGCGCTGCACGGGGTGTTCGGCCTGCGTCACCGCCTGTTACGCCGAAAACAACATCCCCACGGTGGGTGCGCGCTGGCAGGGACGGTCATTGCGTCCGTTCCACACGGCCGATGGCGCCGGTTGGGACTCCACACCCGGGGCGAACATCCTCAAGGGTCGCGAGATGGCGTGGCTGCGCATCGAGCGGTACTTCGAGGGCGGAGAAAGCGGCGAGACGGACTTCGAGACGCGTTTCGTGCCCATGCTCTGCCAGCATTGCGGCAACGCGCCGTGCGAATCCGTCTGCCCGGTGTTCGCGACCTACCACGCGCCGGACGGGCTGAACGTGCAGGTCTACAACCGTTGCGTCGGCACGCGGTACTGCTCGAACGCCTGTCCCTACAAGGTGCGCTACTTCAACTGGCACGGGTACGGCGAGGCCGAGCGCCGGCAGTTCGCGTTCCCGGATCCGCTGCACCTGCAGCTCAACCCCGATGTCACGGTGCGAGGCAAGGGCGTCATGGAGAAGTGCACGTTCTGCGTGCAACGCATCCGCGACGCCGAAAACCGCGCCACCGCGGAAGGCCGGTCGGTGGAGGGTGACGAGTTCACGACTGCGTGTGCCCAGGCCTGCCCGTCGCGCGCGATTGTGTTCGGCGACGCCGCGAGTGAGGAGTGGTCGGTCGCTCGCCAGGTCGAGGATCCACGCGCCTACCACGTGTTCGAGGAACTCAACACCTACACCGCAGTGGTCTATCTGAAGAAGGTGAACCATCCGGGAGGGCCGCGCTGATGGCGACTCTCGTCGAACCATTGGATCAGCGTCCTAACGTCGCGACGGCCAACATCCAGCTCCCGGCCGTCGAGAGTTACGAGCAGGTCGACCGCGAGATTGCGGGCACGCTCGTTCCGACAACGGGCTGGTTCGCGCTGTTAGGCATCTCGATCGCGTTTTTCCTGTGGGGCGCCGGCGCCTGGGTCTACCAGATCTACTGGGGACTGGGCAACGCGGGGTACAACCCGCCGGTGATGTGGGGCGTCTACATCATCTCCTTCGTCTTCTGGGTCGGTATCGGTCACGCGGGCACGCTGATCTCGGCGATTCTGTACCTGTTCCGCGCCGGATTCCGGACGACGATCTACCGATGTGCGGAGGCCATGACGGTCTTCGCGGTCATGACGGCCGGGCTCTTCCCGATCATCCACATAGGCAGGCCATGGAAGTTCTTCTGGCTGGTGCCGTATCCGAACTGGCGCCTCATCTGGCCGAACTTCAAGAGCCCGCTCGTCTGGGACGTCTTCGCTATCTCGACGTACCTGACCGTGTCCGCCACCTTCCTCTACGTCGGACTCATCCCGGACATCGCGGTCCTGCGCGACCGGGCGACGAACCCGGTGAAGAAGCGCATCCTGGCGGTCATGTCGTTAGGGTGGCGGAACTCGGAGCCCGAGTGGCGTCACTTTGCGCGGATGTACCTGTTCCTGGCGGCGTTCAGCACGCCGCTGGTGCTGTCGGTGCACTCGGTCGTGTCGTTCGACTTCGCCATGGCCGTCACGCCGGGCTGGCACGCGACCATCTTCCCGCCGTACTTCGTCGCCGGAGCCATCTTCTCGGGCATCGGGATGGTCTTCACGATCATCATCCCGATCCGGAAGTTCTTCCGGTTGCAGCACATCGTCACGATCAACCACCTCGACGCCGCGGCCAAGCTGGCGCTGTTCACGTCGATGGTAGTGGGGTGCGCGTACCTGATCGAGTTCTGGGTCGCCTGGTACAGCGCGAACGAATTCGAGCAGGCGTACTTCTGGAATCGTGTCTTCGGCCAGTGGTGGTGGGCGGCGTGGATCATGCTCAGCTGCAACATGATCTTCCCGCTGTCGCTCTTCTCGCAAAAGCTCCGGCGCAATCCGACGTGGCTCTTCATCCTCTCCATCCTGATCAACATCGGGATGTGGTACGAGCGCTTCGTGATCATCGTGCCGTCGCTGTCGCATGAGTTCGAGCCGTGGCAGTGGTCCGGTTACGTGCCGAGCTGGGTGGACGTGTCGATTCTCGCCGGCAGCTTCGGCTGGTTCTTCATGTGGTTCCTGCTGTTCATCAAGAACCTGCCGGTCATTGCCATCGCCGAGGTGAAGGAGATCATCCCACCGCGGTTGCGGTCGCACGCACCGGTTGCGGACATCGACGTCACCGGACATCACGTCGATTACTCACCCGAGACCCCGGGAGAACGCGAATGACACGGGGACTCGTCGCCGCCTATCGAGAGCTCGACGCGCTGATCGACGCCATCGAGGCGCTGCAACACAGGAAGTTCACCAGGTTCACGGTCTACACGCCGACGCCACGGCACGAAATCGATCATGCGCTCAAGCCGCCGACGAGCAAGATCCGGCTCTTTACGCTGATCGGTGGGCTCTGCGGCGTCACGTTCGGCTACTGGATCGCGATCTGGACGTCGGACTACTGGCCCATGGTCGTCGGCGGCAAGGCGATCGCAAGCTGGATTCCCTACACGATTATCGGGTTCGAGGTGATGGTGCTGGTCGGCGCGCTGAGCACGGTCTACGGCATGTTCATCCTCTCTCGCGTCCCGAAGATCACGCAGACCATTGGGTTCGATCCGCGGTTCACCGGCGGCGACTTCGGGATCTATGTCGAGACTACTCCCGAGCGCCTGAAGGAAGCCGAAGACGCATTGCGAGAGGCGGGTGCGGTGGAGGTGACCAATGAACGTTAGGGCATGGCGCACGGGGCTCGGGGCATGGGGCGGCGTTAGGCAGAATTCATTGTTCGAGCCATCCCGGGTGCCGCGTCGCAGCTCACGAATTCGGGTCGCCAGACCCCATGCCCCGTGCCCGGTGTGGGGATCCGTCCGTCACATGGTCGCTCTCGGGGGGTTACTGATCGCCACCACCGGCTGCGAGTGGTTCACCGACTTCAAGCGCCAACCGCACGTCGTGACGTGGGAATCGTGGCGCGCCGATTCGCTCGGGGTGCGTGGTGCGCCGCAGGGTTCCGTGCCGATCGGCGGGACCGCGGTCCCTGGATGGATGGTTTCGTATTCGCCGACCCTTGCGACGATCGATTCCATGGCCGGCATCCCGAATCCAGTGCCTGTTACTGATACATCGCTGGCCAACGGACGGAAGTACTTCGAGATCAACTGCGCGGTCTGTCACGGGAGCAATGGCGATGGCGTGACGCCGAACACGCGGTACGGCATCATTTCCATTCCGCTGACGGGCCAGATCTCGAGGGACAGGACCGACGGCTACATCTTCGGCATGATTCGCAACGGACGGAACACGATGCCGTCGTACAACCGCATCGAGGAACGCGATCGCTGGGACGTCGTCAATTATGTGCGCGCGCTCCAGGGGCTGGTGACCAACGTTGCGTTCGAAAAGGGTCCGCTGGCGCTGCCGGGTGTGACCGGAGACAAGGTGCCCGGGCCGACCATGCTCGGCCCCAACCGCGCCATCCCGCATCGTCCGGCGACTCCCGATAGTGCACGGGGCACTGGAGGCCAGCGATGAGCCATCATGACCTTCATGTCCCGTCGCGCGAGGAGCTGACGGCGCTGATCACCCGGCCGATCGCGCCGCGACTGAAGCAGATCTCGCTGCTGCTCGCGCTGCTCGGCGTGGTCGTGTTCGTGATCGGGGCGGCCACCGGCAACGAGCGCGCGTGGCAGGCCTGGCACGTCAACTGGCTGTTCTTCACCGTCATCGCCTCGGCCGGCGTCGTGCTTTCCGCCGTGCAGCGCATAACGACGGCCCGCTGGTCGCGCGCGGTGATTCGCATTTCCGAGGCCAACGTTGCGTTCCTGCCGGTGGCGTTCGTGATGTTGCTCGTCACGGTGATCGGGAAGGGCCACATCTTCCACTGGGTGCACGAGCCGCCCACGCAGGCGGAGAAGGCGCTCTGGCTCGAGCCGACGTTCTGGTCGGTGCGTGTCGCGGTGACGTTTGCCATCATCACGGCGCTGAGCGTGTGGTACGTGTACCGCGCGGTGCGCCTCGATGTCGGGGTGCTTCCCGAGTGGGGAGCCAACTGGGCGAAGAACATCCGCGCGCGGATGCGGGCCGGTTTCGGCGACGAGCGGCGCGAGCTGCACTCGACGCACTCGATGCAGGGCCGGCTGGCGGTGTTCCTCGCCCTGGCGTTCGGCTTCGGGTGGGTGATGCTCTCGTGGGACCTGTCGATGTCGATGGACCCGCACTTTCAGAGCACCATGTACGGCTGGCAGTTCTTCATGGGCGGCTGGTTGTGCAACCTCATGTTGCTGGCGATCCTGTCCCGCCTGTGGCGGAACCAGATGGGCGCGCATCACGTGATCACCGAGTCGCACTTCCATGACATCGGGAAGCTCGCCTTCGGCTTCACGGCGTTCTGGGGTTACCTCACGTTCAGCCAGCTGCTCGTCATCTGGTACGGCAACCTGGCCGAAGAGACGCATTTCTTCCGCCTTCGTTTGATCGATCCGTGGACTCCGTTGACGGTGGCGGTCGGCATCCTCACGTTCGTTCTGCCGTTCTTCGGCCTGTTAGGCAAGTTCCCGAAGATCTTCACGCCGACGATGACGTTCTTCGCGACGACCAGCCTGCTCGGCATCTGGTTGCACCGGTATCTGGAGATTTATCCGGTCATCTATCAGCAGACGGTGAGCGCGGTGCCGATCGGCCTCTGGGAGATCGCGATCTTTCTCGGATATCTGGGCACCTGGGGATTCTGCTACCTGTCGTTCATGGACGCGTTCCCGCGCATGCGAGTCTTCCTGATGACGTCACTGTACCGGGATGAGGTTCAGGTGCCGTGTGATCCGAAGACGATGGAACCGCTTCCGGCGCATGAATAATTAGCAGGAAGCAGGAAGCAGGAAGCAGGGAATGACTGAGGGCTCGCGGCTTACGCTCGCGGGCCCTCAAGATTTCAAACGGCTTCGTTCCTTCGCTGCTTCCTGCTTCCTGCTCCTATTGGTTCAACAGCTTCTCGAGCTGTGCATAGGGAACAGCGCCAGTGACTCGCGCCGATTCCCGGCCTTCGCGAAACACAATCGTCGTCGGAATCCCCCGCACGTTGAATCGCTGCGACGTCGCCTGGGCGAGATCCGTATTCAGCTTGGCAACGAGCGCGCCCCCCGTTTTCGCCGCCGCGAGGCGATCGACGTCAGGCGCCATCATTTTGCAGGGGCCGCACCAGTCGGCGTAAAAATCCACCAGCACCGGGACGTCGGTTTCGGCGATCGTCCGGTCGAATGAGTCCTGCGTCAGGACCCAGGGCCGGTCGAGCAGGATTGGCCGGCTGCAGTTGCCGCATTTGGGCCGGTCCGCCGCGCGCGCGGCATCGATACGATTCCACGTATCGCAGAACTGGCAACGCAGCGTGAGGCGCTTGGTATCGTCCGGCATGAGGCAGTGAAGTGCTGGTCCTGTTACCTTATAATCGTAATCGCTCGTGTTCTCCGGTGGTTGGTCGCGGGTCGCCGATCGCTGGTCGCTGCAGTAATTCGGGGCGGTAGCTCAGCTGGGAGAGCACCTGGTTTGCAACCAGGGGGTCGCCGGTTCGATCCCGGTCCGCTCCATTGTGAAGGGCGAGGAAGCAGCAGGCAGGAAGCAGGAAGCAGGGAATGATCGAGGGCCCTCGCGAACGCTTGGGCCCTCAAGATTTCAACCGTTTCGATCCTCCGCTGCTTTCTGCCTTCTGCTCCCTGCCTCCTCGACATGAAATCCCTCGCCGTCATTGCCGACATCACGTCCCGTCTCGCGGAAGGCGGCGAAATTGTCGTCACGGTCGGGGACGTGATGCAGCAGTTGCAGCAGGCACTCGACGCGACTGAGGTCAGCCTCTGGCTGCACGCGAGCGGAGGACTTCGCCGCTCGGCCGCGGCCGGGAACCCCTCGTTGTCTGTGGACGAGGTACGGAACGCGGTTGAGCAGAACAGCACCAACGGCGTCATCGCACGACGCCTGGTCGCCATGGGACAGCGCGTCGGCGTGCTCGCCGTGCGTGGCAGCGGTTCGTTGACCGAAGACGACCAGGAAGTGCTCGCGATCGTCGCGAACCTGCTCGCTCCCGAACTGTCGCACGCCGAAGACGTCCACCGGCTCACTGGCGAGGTCGCGCGGACGACGCAGCAGGTCGAGGTGGAACGGCGGCTGACGGCGCGCATCATCGACTCGCTGCCGCTCGGCCTCTACGTCATCGATCGCGACTACCGTGTGCAGGCCTGGAACAGCAACCGCGAAATGGGCCACCAGGGCGTTTCGCGCGGCGTCGCGATGGGGAAGGTGATCTTCGACGTTCTCCATCGCCAACCGGCCGAGGCGCTCCGCGCCGAGTTCGACGAGATCTTCACGTCCGGGCGCATGCAGCAGTTCAACATCGAGTCCGACGCGTCAGGCACGCCGCGTACGTTCCGGATCACGAAGATCCCCATGCGCGACAACGGCGTCGTCACGCACGTGATTTCGATTGGCGAAGACATCACCGAATGGGCCACGGCGCAGGAACGCTGGGCGCAATCGGAGAAACTGGCGGCGATCGGCCAGCTGGCGGCCGGCGTTATGCACGAGATCAACAATCCGCTGGCCACCGTTGCGGCCTGCGCCGAAGGGCTGTCGCTGCGCATCGACGAAATGCGACGCGCCGGCGCCCGCGTGCCGGAGAACACCGACGAGTACACGAAGATCATCGACCAGGAAGTGCAGCGCTGCAAGCGCATTATCGACAGCCTGCTGACATTCTCGCGTCCCCGGTCCGGCGACAGGAAGCCGACCGCGGTCAACGCGGTGATCGAGCAGTCGCTCTTCCTCCTCAAGCATCACGCACACTTCAAGCGGGTCAAGCTGCAGACGATCCTCGATCCGGAGCTCGAGGACGTTCCGGCAAACGCCGAGCAACTGATCCAGGTGTTCATCGCCCTCCTCATCAATGCCGCGGACGCGATGAACGAGCAGGGTGTGATCACGGTGCGCACGCGCCGGGGGATATCCGACAACGAGGCGGTGGTGGCCGAGGTGATCGACGAAGGATCGGGGATTGCGCGGAGCGAGTTGACGAAGATCTTCGAGCCGTTCTACACAACGAAGCCGCCCGGACGCGGCACCGGATTGGGACTCTCGGTGTGCTACTCCATCATTGCGTCCCACGGCGGCCGGATCGAGGTGGACAGTGCCGTGGGGGCGGGGACCACGTTCCGCATCCTCCTGCCTAACGCGAAGGCGCCGGCGCCGCCGGCGGGAGGCCCGACATGAACGTGCTGGTCATCGAGGACGACCCGACCGTCGGGGGCTTTATCCGCCGCGGGCTCGAGGAACAGCGATACCGCGTGTCCCTCGTCACGAACGGCGAGGAAGGGGAGCGCATCGCCGCCTCGGAGTCGTTTGACGTGGTGATCCTCGACATGCGGCTTCCGGGGAAGTCAGGGCTGGACGTGCTGCAGTCGCTCCGCGCGCGCGGGTTCGAAACGCCGGTCCTCGTGCTGACGGCGCAGGACGCGGTGGACGCCAAGGTCCGCACCTTCCGCGCCGGCGCCGATGATTACGTCACCAAGCCGTTTGCGTTCGAGGAACTCCTGGCGCGCGTCGAAGCATTGTCACGGCGGCCGAAGGTCATGGCATCACCGGTCCTCAAGGTTGCGGACCTCGAGGTGAACCGGGATACCCGCGAAGTCCACCGCGATGGCCAGCCGATCGAGTTGACCCCGAAGGAGTTCGCGGTCCTCGAGTACCTGATGCGGCACGCGGGCCGCGTCATGAGCCGCACGCTGATCACCGAATACGCCTGGGGGTACCACTTCGACCCGGGAACCAACATCGTGGATGTGGTGATCAATCACCTCCGCAAGAAGATCGATGCCGGGCGGGCGAAGAAACTCATCACCACGGTGCGTGGGGTTGGTTATGTCGTCAAATAGCAGCGAGCAGGGAATAGCGAGCAGGGAGCAGCAAGGGAGCACCGAGCAGCGAGCAGCGAACAGCGAAAGGCTTAACAATCGCGGCTCCCGTGTGGCTTGCTCCTCCTCGCTACTCGGTACTCGCCGCCCGCTGGCTACTCCCTGCCCGCTGCGCTCTGCTCGCTGATGTCATTACGCGCCTGGCTCGCCGCTCGCTTCTCGATCCTCCTGGTCGCGGTGATGGTCGTGTTCATCTTCGCGATCTACATCGCTCGTCAGGCAGGAGCGTACGGAGAGGCGGCGGAGCTCGCGCAGGAGCGCGCCCGGCTCGCGCAGCTCATCCTGCGGCAGGTCGCTGTCGCCGGCGCGCCGATCACCGTCCGCGAGCGCCGGGAGGATACGCTCCCGTCATTCATCACGACGCGCATCCAGCTCGAGCCACGCGTCCGCGAGCTGCTCAACATCATCGAAGGGTACCTCTGGGTTCTTGGTGAGCGCAGCGGAGACTCGATCCTGTACGCGTCGATTCACGCGCGACAGCTCGACAGCGCCACGCTCGATCGGGTAAACGTCGCCCTCCGCGCGTTGCGCGGCGCCCAGGCGCCGTCGCAGCCCGTTACGCTCGGACCGCAGGGCATCTTTGCCCGGCGTGGCGTCATGGTCGAGCGGCTGGAAACGCTGCCTAACGGGACGCTGCTCCGCGTCGTGGCGGCGATGCCGCTCTCCGAGGTGTCGCTGTCGCCAAGGGAAATCCTCGGCGCCGCGCTGGTCGTCCTTCCGCTCATCCTCGGCCTGTCGGTCGGTGGTGCATTCCTCATTGCGTCGCGGGCCACGGAGCCGCTCGAACGCATCACAAAGGAAGTCGTCGAGATCACAGACGGCCGGAGCCTCCACCGGCGACTCCACCCCGAGGAGAGCAGTGTTGAATTGTCGCGACTCACCGCGCAGCTCAACGAAATGATCGGCCGGCTCGAAATGTCGTTCCTCGCGCTCCGTCGGTTTACCGCCGACGCCAGCCACGAGCTCAAGACGCCGCTGGCGGTACTCCGCGCCGATGTGGAGCGTGCGATGCACGCCAACGCGCACAGCACGGAGCAGATGATCGCACTCGAGGAAGCACTTCACGAAACGACGCGGATGGCTGATCTCGTCGAAAGCCTGCTGACACTGGCGCGCGCGGATGAGGGCCGGTTCGACCTGATGCGTGAGCGCGTCGATCTCGAGCCGCTCGCGCATGACGTGTTCGAGACCGCGTTGATCCTCGGCGAAGACGCGGGGCTCACGGTGACCATGCCGCGGGCGGACGCCTGCGCGGTACACGGAGACAAGACGCGGCTGCGCCAGTTGTTCCTGAACCTCATCACCAACGCGATCAAGTACACGCCGCGCGGTGGGGAGGTGGAGTTGCAGCTCGTCGCAATGGAACAGGAGGCGTCGTTCAACGTTCGGGACACGGGCATCGGCATCGCGGCCATCGATCTCCCCAACATCTTCGATCGGTTCTACCGCGCCGACCGCGTGCGCTCGCGCCAGTCGGAACGGGGCGGCTTCGGGCTCGGCTTGTCGATCAGCCAGTGGATCGCCCAGGCACACGGCGGGACGCTTACGGTGCAGTCCCGTCTCCACCGGGGCAGCACGTTCACGGTGACCTTGCCGCTGCTCACCGCGGCGCCCCCGGCCCCGGCAGCCGACCGGCCGCCCCGACAATCGCAGCCGGCCGCGGTCGGCTGACGCCGTTCATCCAGCATTAATCCAAGCCACACGTCGCGGTAACGCGACGGTCACCAGCCGCTCATCCGTGATGCCTAACGTGGGTAAAACGAGGTGGCAGGAAGCTGGACGCGGCAACTGGGAAGGAACGAAGCGCCCTGAGTGAAAACGTTTCGATCCACCCCTGTTTCCCGCTTCCTGTCTCCTGCTTCCGCTCATCCAGGGAGGCGTCATGTTCACGCAGCTGGTGGAATCGAAGCCTGCAGGGAAACGCAGCAGCATGGGGACGGCGGTTTCATTCGCCGCGCACTACGGCCTGATCCTCGTCGTGCTCTATACGTCAGCGGAAGCGGCGGACGTCGACGCGAAGCCTCGACCGGAGAAAATCAACTTCGTGCAGCCGGAAAAGGCGGAACCGCGGGAAACGCGTCCTCCCGAACCGGAGCTCATTGTCGCGCCGCCGCCGCCGAAAACCGTGCCTGTCCTGACGGCGCCGATCGACATTCCGAACACGCTTCCGGAAATCGATCTGACAAAAGCTCCCACCGATCCCAACGCATATTCGGGAGCCAATCGGAGCTCAGGAAACTCGAGCGGAACGCAGCCAGAAGCCGAGCCCGCACCGCGAGCAGACAAAGATTATTTGGCGTTCGAGGTCGAGAAGCCCGTTGTTCAGGCACCCAATTCAGCTGCGCCCGCTTACCCGGACATGCTCAGGCAAGCCGGCGTGGAAGGGGAAGCGATCGTGTCATTTGTCGTCGATACGCTCGGCCGTGTCGACCTCGCCACGTTCAAGGTCATCCACAAGACGCATGAGCTCTTTGCAACCGCGGTGAAAAATGCGTTGCCCCGGATGCGATTTATTCCGGCCGAAACTTCACGTGGAAGGGTACGACAGCTGGTTCAGCAGCCGTTTTCATTCACAATTGTGAAATAACGCGAAGGGTGCAGAGGGTGCAGTGGGTGCTCAGGGCGCACGTAGGAACGATCGTTAAGGGGACGCCGCACCCTCTGAACCCTCTGCACCCTCCAACCCTCCAAGTGCTTGGGGCAGCCAGCTTTCCGTCGGGGTTAATCGGACGCAACAGTGTGGTTTCATCGAAACGTAATCTCGACACCATTCCGTGATTAAAACGAAGGCGTACTATCACCCCGTCCAGCAACCCGTGCTTACCGATACGGTCGAGGACCATGTTCAACAATCTCGTTGAGTCGAAGCCGAAAAAGACGCGCAAACTGGGAGGAACGATCTTCTCCTTCGTTGCGCACTACGGACTCATCCTGTTCGTGATTTACACGTCCGCGCAGGCGGCCACGCAGGATGATGGTCCGAAACAGGAAAAGGTCGACTTCGTCGAAGTGAAGAAGGAAGAGGTGGTGAAGAAAGAGGAGCCACCACCGCCGGAGCTCGTGGCTGCTCCGCCGCCACCAAAGGGATTCCAGGTGCTTACTGCGCCTGTTGAAATCCCCAATGTGCTTCCCGACATCGATCTCACGCGCCGCGTGACGAACGAAGCGGACTTCACCGGCAAGGGTGCAGTCGGCGGGTTCTCGACCGGCGTGGAGACCAAGACCCCGGTTCGCGAAGACAACACGTACTTCGAGTTCCAGGTCGAGAAGCCGGTGATGCAGGCGCCGAATTCGCCGACGCCGCAGTACCCGGACATCCTCCGTCAGGCCGGCGTCGAAGGTGAAGCCCTCGTGTCATTTGTCGTCGACACGACTGGCCGCGCCGACGTCGGGTCCTTCAAGGTCATTCGCACCACGCACGAGCTCTTTGCCACGGCGGTAAAGAACGCACTCCCGCGCATGCGCTTCATTCCGGCCGAAGTGGGTGACAAGAAAGTGCGCCAGCTGGTGCAGCAGCCGTTCTCCTTTGCGATCACGAAGTAGTTCCCCATTTCCCCAACCGTGGTGGAGTGAGTTATGAATCTGGACTTCGCGAACATTTGGGCGCACACGCCGTTCTTCGGCAAGTTCCTCTGGGCGGTACTGCTGTTCATGTCCGTCTGGTCGTTGTCCGTGTCCATCGGTAAGTGGTGGAACCTCCGCAAGGCGCAGAAGGAAACGATCAAGTTCGCGCCCGAGTTCTCGCAGTTCCTCGAGGAGGACAACCTCGGCGAGGCCATCAAGCTGGCGGAGAGCTACAAGAAGTCGCACGTCGCCCGTGTGCTCGGTGGCGCGCTGGCCGAAGTGAAGCCGTTGATCATGGACGGCTCGGTCACGGTCTCCGACATCAACACGGCTGAACGCGCGGTCGAGCGCGAAATGCTCATGGAGCTCGTGCAGCTGAAGCGCGGCCTCGCCATTCTCGCCACGGTCGGCGCCACTGCGCCGTTCGTCGGTCTGCTCGGCACGGTGTTCGGCATCATCAACGCGTTCGTGGGCATGGCCACGTCAGGCGGCGCCGGTATCGCCGCGATCTCGGCCGGTATCGCCGAGGCGCTGATCGCGACGGGCTTCGGCCTCATCGTCGCCATCCCGGCCGTGTGGTTCTACAACTACTTCACGACCAAGATCGACAACCTGACCGCCGAGATGACGTACACGTCGAAGGAAATGATCGACTACCTCATCAAGGGCGTGTCGGGCGAATTTGGCCGGTCGCGG
>DASRPK010000203.1:0-2660 GCA_035646395.1 Gemmatimonadaceae bacterium
CGGTACTTGATCAGATCGCCGGCAACTTTCAGATTCGCGACCAGGAAGCCGAGCCCGAGCAGGAACAGGACGCGCGGTGCGCCCCACGCGAACCACGGCAAGACGGTCTCCGACCCCATCAGCTGACGGATGCTTCAATTGAAATGCCATGCATTGCTGAATTGGACCCCGAAGGGGACATTTTGGATCAGGGATCGGGGATCGGGGATCAGGGATCGGGGAAGGGATCGAAACAGCGGCGGCAGCGCGCCTCATACAGCCCCTGCGCGCCGACGAGCACGCGGTCGCCGCCGGCGACGAGCCGCTGCGTATGGTTTGCCGGATTACCGCACACCATGCAGATCGCATGGGTCTTCGTGATGTATTCAGCGATCGCGAGCAGCTGCGGCATCGGCTCGAACGGCTTGCCCAGGTAATCCTGATCGAGCCCGGCGACGATGACGCGTTTGCCCTGGTTGGCCAGCGTATCGCAGATCATCGGCAGCTCCTGGTCGAAGAACTGCCCTTCGTCGATGCCGACCACTTCCGTATCCGCCGCGACCTTGTCGAGGAGCGCACTCGAGCTGGGCACCGCGCACGACTCGATGCGCATCTCGCTGTGCGACACGATGTGATCGTCCGAGTAGCGGCGATCGATCACCGGCTTGAAGATCTGCACCTTCTGGCGGGCGATCTGCGCTCGCCGCAGGCGGCGAATGAGCTCCTCGCTCTTGCCGCTGAACATGCTGCCGACGATGACTTCGATCCAGCCCTGATTGGGCTGCCGGACTACATCCATGGTCTTCGCGGTCTTCGTGGTTACCAGTCAGGCGCGAGCGAGGTACTCGCCTGTCTCGGTGCTGACCCGGATCATGTCGCCGGTATTGACGAACGGCGGCACGTTGACGACGAGCCCCGTCTCGGTGGTTGCTGGCTTGATCTGATTGCTGGCCGTGGCGCCCTTGATACCCGGGGCCGTCTCCACGACTTTGAGGTCCACGGTCAGCGGCAGCTCGATACCCACAGGTTCTGTGCCGTAGAACTCGACCTGGATGGTCATCTCCGACTTGAGATAGCTGACCGACTCCCCCAGCGCCTCGCTCGACAGATGCACCTGCTCGAACGACACCGTGTCCATGAAGTAATAGTCGTCGCCGTCCTGATACAGGTACTGCATCTGGCGCTCGTCGAGCGTCTCGCGCTCGACCGTGTCCTCGGATCGGAACCGGTTATCCGCCAGCAGACCGCTGCGGATATTGCGCATCTTGACGCGAACGAAACCGCGGAGGTTGCCGGGCGTGACATGCTGGACGTCGAGGACGCGGAAGAGGTCCTCGCCCATCTTGATCAGCATGCCCTTCTTCATGCGGGTTGCTTGTAAGGTGGCCATGATTTCCGTCGGTACAACTTAAAGATCGTATCATTTCTCTCGTGGCCTTTGCCCGCTGGGACCCGATTCGCGACCTCCTCGCCATCCAGCAGCGCCTGGACCGCTTTGCGCCCGGCCCCTCCGGATGGACGCCGGCCGTGGACATCCTCGAGACCGCCGACCAGTACATCGTCATGGCGGAAGTGCCGGGGATGAGCCGCGACGAACTGGACATCAGCGTCCATGAGGGGCGGCTCACGATTTCCGGTGAGCGCCGTGAGCGGACTTCGCAGTGCGAGCAATACCATCGTGTCGAGAGAGGCCACGGCAGTTTCAGCCGCACGTTCCACCTGCCGGTGCCAATGGACAGCGAGCGGATCACCGCCGACCTCCGCGACGGCGTGCTGACCGTGACGTGTCCGAAGGCCGCTAACGGATCCGCGCGGCGGATCCAGGTGTCGTAATCATGACCAAGCAGAGATTGCTCAGCGTGTTGATGCTGGTGGCGGTTGCATTCACCGCCAGCATGGTGCTGACCGGACGCATGCGCGACGCGAACGACGCCGGCGCGCAGAACCGCGCCGCCCAGGCCCCTCCTGCCGTGGCGACACCAGGTCCGGTCACTGCGGCGCAGACACTGCCCGATTTCAGCCGCGTCGCCGAACGCACCATCCCGGCGGTCGTGAACATCTCGGCGATGCAGGTGATCCGGCGCGACATCCAGGATCCGTTTCGCCTGTATAGCCGCCGCGGCGTCATTACACAACGGATTCCATCCAACGCCGTCGGATCCGGCGTCGTCGTCAGCCCGGACGGCTACATCCTGACGAACAACCACGTGGTGGTCGGGGAAGCGGGCAATGACGTCACGATCGAGGAGCTCGATCTGACGATCACGATGTCCGACAAGCGCGAGCTGCCGGCCAAGCTGATTGGCGTGGATCCCGCGACCGATCTCGCCGTCCTCAAGGTCGACGCGAACAACCTGCCGACGATGCCGTGGGGTGACTCGTCGAAGCTGAAGGTCGCCGAGTGGGTACTCGCCATCGGTAATCCCTATCAACTGAGCGAGACGGTGACGCTGGGCATCGTTTCCGCCGTTGGCCGCACGAACCTTGGCGTGTCAACGTTCGAGGACTTCATCCAGACCGACGCCGCGATCAATCCAGGCAACTCGGGCGGCGCGCTGATCAACGCGCGCGGCGAGCTGGTCGGGATCAACACGGTGATCTTCTCGCGCAGCGGCGGCTATCAGGGCATCGGCTTCGCCGTGTCGAGCAATCTCGCCCGCCGCATCTTCGGCGAGCTGCGG
>DASRPK010000204.1:0-2038 GCA_035646395.1 Gemmatimonadaceae bacterium
GGATCGATCACGACGGACACCGTGCGCAATGACGGCCGCAGCGCTACCGCCATCGAAGGCAGCGGCGGCGGAAAGGCGCTCTCGGTGTCAGGCGAAGGTCCCGGCCGCACGACCGTCGGCCAGAGCGGCAGCGGCGACACGTATGCCGGATACAACGGCAACATATACAAGAAGGCGGACGATGGCTGGCAGCGGTACGACAATGGCCAGTGGAAGCCGGCGGAGTCCTCGCCCTACGTGCCACGCGATCCCCCCACACCACCCACTGTTGCACCTGCAGTCCCGGCAGCCAGTGCTCCGATGGCCCCTGCTACACAGCCGCGCACCAACGATCGAGGAAGTGCGCAGCGGGAGTCGATCGAGTCTCGGGAACGTGCACAACTCGAGCGCGACTACTCGGCGCGGCAGCGCGGCGACCGGCAGTTCCAGCAGCGCTCGTCTCGGGGCGGAGGCTTCAGGTCGCGCGGGAGATGAGCTTCAGCGGCCAGGCTCCGTCCCAGTGGCCGCGCCCTACCGAGGCTAACGCGCGACGAGGCCTTTCAGCGCCTGCCAGAATCCTGGAGTGGCCAGCGGACGAACGCGCTCACGCACGGCGCTGCGAAGTTGGTGCAGATGGAAGGACGGTGTGTCGCTCAGCCGCAATTCGACCAGGCGGACACCCGGAGTCGCGATGATTTTCCGCACCAGCGACTCGAGGTCGCCGGCGACGGGGAAATAGGAGCATCCGACGGCCTCTGCCAGCGCCGAGTAGTCCGGATTGCGAAGCGTGACGCCCGATTCGTAGCCAGACCTGGCCACCTGCTGACGGCGGATCAGGTTCAGCCGTCCATCATTGAAGACGACGACCACGAGGTCGATGCCCTCACGGACCACGGTGAGCAGCTCTCCGGCTGACAGCGCCAGTCCTCCATCTCCGACGCACGCTATCACGCAGATTTCCGGGCGGGCCAACGCTGCTCCGATGGCACCCGGCAGACCAAAGCCCATCGACTGAAAATCGCTGGGGCATAGCAGACCGCGTGGCAACGTCGCGACAGCGTACCGGCGCGTCAGGACCTGGTGGAGACCCGCGTCGGTGACATAGATCGCGCGACCATCCGTCGCATCAGCAAGGACGCGGAAGAATTCACGGACCGAGCCGGTCGCGGTCGCGCCGAGCACGGGCTCGTGAGCGACCAACGCCGAGTTTTCCGTGGTCAAGCGGGCACGCCACTCCACGAGTTCCTGTTCTGCCCAGCGACTGCGGGGGAGCTCGACACCGGCCAGCTGGGCGAGCACATCCTCGACTCTTGCCCGGACGCCCAAGCGGGCCGGGTAATTGGCGGCGAGAACGTCGGCGGAGCTGTCGATCCGCACGAGCTTGTTCGCCGGCAGCTGCAATCGCCCCCCGGCGCTGCCGTTGTGCGTGAATTTGCAACCCAGTGCAAGGACCATGTCGGCGCGGTCGATCAATGCCGGGACGACGCTGCCCAGACCAGTCGAGAAGTCTTTGACCAGAGCCAGACGATCGGTGTCCGGCAGCACACCACGCCCGCTACTGGTGAAGAGCACCGGCGCCTGGAGTCGTCCTGCCAATCGACGCACCTCGTCGGCAGCGCCTTGTGCACCCTGCCCCGCATAGATCACCGGGCGTACGGACGTCCTCAGCAGCGCCGCCAAGGGCCCAACATCCACGGCGTCTGCAACGGCGGGTGCTGGACTCTCGGCACGCGGGCAATCGGCTTCGAGTACGTCGGATGCAATTTCGAGGAGCACCGGCCCGGGCTCGCCTGCCAAGGCTTCCGCATGTGCCTCGAGCAGCGTGCGAGCGAGTTCGTCCGCCCGCTCGACTTGCATGCAGCGCTTCACCACCGGCTGCGCCATTGCCGCCTGGTCGATTCGTTGCAGCTGAAACGCGCGCGTATTGTCCGCCTGGCGAAGTGTCAACCAGAGCAGTGGTATCGAATCGTGGTGCGCTTCGACGATACCCGCCAGCGCATAGACGAAGCCTGGTCCGGGAATAGTAGTCAACACGCCCACGTGCCCGCTCGCCTTGGCG
>DASRPK010000205.1:0-5477 GCA_035646395.1 Gemmatimonadaceae bacterium
GGCGTGGCGTGCCGAGATTGCGAGTGGTGCGGTTATCGGACCGCGGATCATCGCGTCCGGCCCGTACCTCGAGGGCGGCGCCCAGCCCATCCCGCATCTTCTGGTGAAGGGCCCGGCCGACGCCGGACCGGCCGTGGACTCTCTCGTCAGGCTCGGCGTCGACTTCATCAAGGTTCACGGCCAGTTGTCGCCCGAGACGTACTTCGCGATCGCGCGGGCCGCGCGGGCGCGACGCATCCCCTTTGCGGGTCATGTGTCGCGCGCGGTGGGAGCGGCCGCCGCATCCGACAGCGGCCAGGCCAGCATCGAGCACATCCTCGCCATCCCCAATCCCTGCTCGGCGGCGGAGGTGACGGATCTGGCCCCGCGCTTCCCGGTCCAGGGGGCGTTAGGCAGGTGTGATACGCTCGCCCAGGCGCCGCTGTATGAGAAGCTTCGCCGGAACGGCACGTGGGTCGTGCCGACGCTCGTGGCGCAGGTCGAGGTATCGCGCTGGCCGAAACGGGACCTGCCCGGCGACTCCGTCGCCCGCTACCTCCCCGACTCCCTGCAGAAATACGTGGCGGGAATCTTTCCCATGGTCGACAGCGTTCCGCCCGATGCCGACATCAATGGCGCGAAGTTGTTCGCCAAGCGGGTTGCCGTGACCGGTGCATTATTCCGTGCCGGCGTAGGGTTGATGGCGGGAACCGATGCGCCGCTCCGCAACAGCCCACCCGGATTCGGCCTGCACGAGGAGCTGCTGCATTTCACCCGCGCCGGACTCACGCCGTTCGAAGCCCTCCGCGCGGCCACGTTCGAGCCGGCGCGTTTCCTCGGCATGCTGGACTCGTTAGGGACGATCGAGGCGGGAAAGGTGGCCGACGTCGTGCTGCTCAGTGCCAACCCGCTGCTCGACATTCGCAATTCCAGCCGGACGGAGGTCGTGGTTGCGAACGGACGGGTATTTACTGTCCGACGAGATGCAGCAGGGAGATTGATCGATGTGGGTCGATAACGAGATGGGAGATGGGAGATGGGAGATAAACTTCACGTGCGGATCAATTTCAGATTTGATCGGAATTGAAGCTGATCTCCCATCTCCCATCTCCCATCTCCCATCTCGTTAGGGCGACGCATTCACCTGTGCAAAGATCGAAATGTCGATCGCCATCCCGGCCGTCGCCGCCTGCGAAAATGCCCCGCTGTGACAAATCACGATCGGCGAGGTGTTCTCGATCAGGCTGAGCAGGGTGGTCACGCCGGCCTGGTTCAAGCTCAATCCCGTGCTGTTCTGAAGGAGCGATTGCGGTGTGTTGAAGGCTGACCAGGGTCCCGAATAATTCACCAGGACCTGCAACGCCTGCGTTGACCCGCCAATCCGCACCTGGCCGCCGTTGATGTTCCCTGCAAACGTGCCAGTGGTCTGCACGATGATGTCCACCAGTTGTGCGCCGTTGGCGATATCGAAGTTGGAATCGATGTAGTCAGCCGGATTTTTCGTGATGCAGCCGGGCACGAAGGTGATCGTCCCAGGTGTCACGTTGTACGTGTTCTTGATGTCCTTCACGTTCACCGCCACCACGAACGGGTCGGTGATCTCGAAGCACTCCGCCGCCAGGCCGCTCATCGCAACCAGGACGACCAGCGCCGTGTTCTTCAATGCACGCATGTCAATCTCCTGAAGCTCGTTCGAGCTCGCGAATAAGGGTCGGGTCAGATACCGAGGCGAAGACCGGCAGCGTAGCTCACGATGTCGCCGAAGGCTGCGTCTCCAAAGAGCCGGATGAACCCGAAGTTCAGCGCCGCGCCGGCGCGGAACCGCACCGAACGCTTCACGTCCAGGTCGACATCCACGCTGCCCGCGCCATCCGGATCGGTCGACGTGTAGGTCAGGTTCATTGTTCCACCGTCCGACACGATTCCACCGCTCACGCCGAACAGACCGAACGACCGGCCGACATTCACCCCGAACGACGTCGAGCTGAGATCCACGATGTCGCCGAACTTGAGCGAGTTGAGTGATGCCGCGACCGAGAGGTCGATCGGCAGCTTGAGGTACTGCGAGATGCTGTGCTGCACACCGATGCCCCACAACGTCAGGTCTGGAAAATCCTCGTCCTCGAGGAATGGCACCATTGACGACGAGGCGTACCGAATAACGACCTCAGTGCCCGCCAACCCGCCGATCCGCAGTTGTGGCGCCGCAGTCGGGAAGTATTCCGCGTCCACCAGCCCGTCAGCACCACGATAGGAGATGCCGGGAAGGGTGCTGTGCTGCACCGGCTGCGCCGGTCCGCCGAAGATCGTCGACGTCTCATGTGTCGCCGGCTGAAATCCGTCCGGCGTGGCGGCGGTGTACATGCGCATGCTTTCGCTGATCTTCGCCGTCATCGCCACCGCTTCCAGACTGAACGAGAATTTTCTGGGTGACGTGGCGCTGTTGATGTAGCCGATCGAGAGGTTCGCCACGAGCGCGTCGGCGAGGGGCTGGATGTACCCCTGGATTCGCGCACCGCTGTACTGCTCAATGACCGATTCGAGTCCGGACTGGGCTCGCGCGGGCTTCGCGATCGTCGTGACGGCAACGCCGGCACTCACGATTGCGGTCAGGCGCCGCATGAAACTGGAGGTCATTCAATTCCCCCACTGCAAGGATGTGAACTGCGGTGGCCATCCTGTACGTGGAGGCGCACCTCGACCGGCAGAGTGCTCGGTCGCATTGGAGAATTCTATCGAGCTAACTCTGCGGTCAAAGTGAGCAGTAACAACAACTATCTGCCGGGGATGAACCGCCAGCGCCCTGTAACCGTCGATGTCACGGTCACCGCACCCGGAGAAACGGGAGTTGGAGCGGCACTCGCCTGTGCGCGCATCATCATGTCGCCGGCGAAATACGGCCGGTATTCGCCAGGCTGCGTGCTCAATTCAACCAGGTCCCCCAAACGACCGCCCGCCGCCGCGGCCATCGTCTCGGCCTGCTGGCGCGCGTTCGTCACGGCATCGCTCAATGCCTGCGAATTCGCCTGGGTGCGGTCACTCAGGTCGTAATGCAATTGACTGATATTGTTGGCGCCTGCACCCAGCCCGGTATCGATGATGCGGCCGACCTGGTCGAGCTGACGCGTCGTGACCGTAACGAGGTTCGCCGCCACGTACTGGGTATCCGCTTCAGCGCGTCCGCTGAAGTGGAGACCGAGCGAGTAGCGAGCGGTCGCAATATCTCGCTCAGCGATGCCCATCCGAACCAGTGCGGCCCGGATCGCGGTCATGCGGTCGGCGTTCGCGGACGCTGCAGCGGCCGGCGTTCTCGCCCTCGTTTCGACGCCAAGCACGATCGTCGCCTTGTCGGGGGCCATTTCCCGTCGGCCTTCGCCGCTCGCGCTGATGATTGCGACGTTTTCACGCGGGGTCGTGGTTTGCGGAGCGGGGTTCTGAGCGGGAAGGGCACACGCCGAAAGAACTGCCGCTGTGGCAAGAAGAACTGAATTACGCATGGCTTGCTCCATTCTATATGAGGAATGCTTACCCGATCGGCAGAGCGTCGTGCCAGTGTCGAGCGCGCGGCACACATTCTGTCGCTAACTTTCCTGCACGCGCACTCCGCCTCATTGGAGACGTCGGACGAGCGTTTTCTTGCACATCCCCACTTTGGCGACCCGGTCCCCCATCCGCGAACCATGACCTCTCCGCGTGTAACGTCCTCGCTCGACGAGCTTTGCATCAACACCGTGCGCGCGTTGGCCATGGACGCGGTGCAGAAGGCCGAGAGCGGTCACCCGGGTGCGCCGATGGCGTTGGCGCCACTCGCGTACCTGCTGTACACGCGACACCTCAAGCACAATCCAGCAGACCCTGAATGGCCGGATCGCGACCGGCTCGTATTGAGCAACGGGCATGCGTCCATGCTGCTCTACGCGTCGTTGCACATGTCGGGGTATGGCGTGTCTGTCGATGAAATCAGGAACTTCCGTCAGTGGGGGAGCATTACCCCGGGGCATCCCGAGCACGGTCTGACGCCGGGAATCGAAACCACCACCGGACCGCTCGGCCAGGGATTCGCGAACGCGGTTGGCATGGCCGCAGCCGAAGCACACCTCGCCGCCGTCTTCAATCGTGAAGGGCACTCGATCATCGATCACCACACGTGGTTCATCTGCGGCGATGGTGATCTCATGGAAGGGGTCTCGCACGAAGCTGCCAGCTTCGCGGGGCATTTCGGGCTCGGCAAGCTGATCGGGTTCTACGACGACAATCGCATCACCATCGACGGCTCGACGGACCTGACGTTCAGCGACGACAGCGCGCGCCGCTTCGAGGCGTATGGCTGGCACGTCCAGCGCGTGGACGACGTGAATGATCTCGAGGCGCTGGACGCGGCCATCACCGCTGCCCGCGCCGAAACCACACGGCCGTCGCTGATCGTGGTGCGCACGGTGATCGGCTACGGTTCGCCGAATCGTGCCGGAACCGCCAAGGCACACGGCGAGGCGTTAGGCGTGGAGGAAGTCAAGCGCTCCAAGGAATCCCTCGGCTGGACGTCGACCGAGCCTTTTACCGTACCGAATGAAGCGGTGGCACACTGGCGTCGCGGCAACGAGGCGCTCGCCTTCGCAAACGATGCATGGCGCAGGTCACTCATCGCATACGCCAAAAGCCATCCTATAGACGCGAAGGAGCTGGGCCGTCGCCTGCAGGGCGAGTTGCCCGGCGGCTGGCAGCAGGCCATCCCGTCGTTCAACGCCGAAAACGGCAGCGTCGCCACCCGCGCCTCGTCAGGCGTGGTGCTGAACGCGCTGGCCGCCAAGATTCCGGAACTCATCGGCGGATCGGCGGACCTGAGTGGATCGAACCTCACGATCATCAAGGACTCGCCTATCTTCAGCGCGCGGAACCACGCCGGCCGCAACATCCACTTCGGTGTGCGCGAGCACGGCATGGGCGGGATCATGAACGGCATGGCGCTGCACGGCGGCGTCATCCCGTACGGCGGCACGTTCCTTGTCTTTTCCGATTACATGCGCCCATCGATCCGACTGGCGGCGCTGATGCACCAGCGGGTGATCTACGTCTTCACGCACGATTCCATCGGATTGGGCGAAGACGGTCCGACACACCAGCCGGTGGAACACCTGACTGCCCTGCGCACGATACCTAACGTGACGGTGATCCGTCCCGGTGACTCCAGCGAAGTCGCCGAGGCGTGGCGGACAGCGTTGCTGCACAAGACCGGGCCGGTCGCGCTGGTCCTGACTCGGCAGAAGGTCGCCTTCATCGATCGCGCCCATCGCGGCGCTGCCGGCGAGCTGGCTCGTGGCGGATATGTGCTCGACGCAGGTGCCAGGCGCGCGCAGCCGGACCTCGTTCTCATGGCGACCGGGTCCGAGGTTGGTCTCGCCCTCGAAGCGCAGAAGCGGATCGAAGAAGGTGGCAAGTCAGTTCGCGTCGTGAGCATGCCGAGTCACGAACTGTTCCTGCAGCAACCGGCCGAATACCAG
>DASRPK010000206.1:0-6912 GCA_035646395.1 Gemmatimonadaceae bacterium
GACGTCCCAGCGGACGGCGCGCGCGCTGTGGGTCGCGCCGACACCGACGATGGCACCCGTGATCGTGTGTGTCGTGCTGACCGGGATACCCATGTGGGTCGCAATGAGAATGGCCGTCGCCCCGCCGGTCTCGGCGCAAAAGCCGCCCACCGGGCGGAGCCGCGTGACGCGCGAGCCCATGGTGTGCACGATGCGCCAGCCTCCAAACAGCGTTCCGAGACCGATGAACGTGTGCGCGCCAATGACGATCCAGTACGGGACGTGGTCGGCATTCGTGAGGTGCAGGTGGCGCAGCAGTCCGGTCTCACCGGCAAATAACGCCTGCGCCGCGACCAGCAAGCCGACGATGATGCCCATGGTCTTCTGCGCGTCGTTGGCGCCGTGCGACAGCGAGAAAAGCGCCGCGCTGGCCAGCTGTAGCCGGCGGAACACCTTGTCCACCTTCGCCGGCGTGAACCAGCGGAAGATCCAGTAAAACGAGACCATGAGCGCATAGCCCGCGAGTCCGCCGATGAGCGGCGATGCCACGATGAAGATCAGCGTCTTGGTCCAGCCGGCAGGGATGATGGCCGCAAATCCCGCCTTGGCGATCGCCGCGCCGGCGTATCCCCCCACCAGTGCGTGCGAGGAGCTGCTGGGAAGACCGTAATACCAGGTGATGAGGTTCCAGATGATGGCGCCAAGGAGCCCGGCCAGGATCACGTTAGGCGTCACGATGTTGACATCGATCATCCCCTTCCCGACCGTCTTGGCCACCGCGGTGCCGACGGTGAAAGCGGCCAGAAAGTTGAAGGTGGCCGCCCAGGCCACGGCCACGATGGGATTGAGCACCCGCGTCCCCACGACCGTTGCGATGGAATTCGCCGAGTCGTGAAAGCCGTTGATGAAGTCGAAAATGAACGCGACCCCGACAATGACGACGATGTAGGTCGTCACAGGATCAGGAGTGCTTCAGCGAGATGCTTTCGAGCACGATCGAGGCGGTCTGCGTCCGGTCCAGCGCGTCCTCGAGCGTGTCATAGACGTCCTTCCACTTGATGACATCGATCGGATCGGGAGTCCCCTCGAACAGCGCACCGATGGCCTGGGCATACATCGAATCGCCCTCTTCCTCGCACTTCTTGATGGCCATCGTGTGGCCCGTCACCGATTTTCGGACCTTCACCTGCTGCACCGACTGCTCGAGCTCATTGACCGATTGCAGGAGGATGCGCGCCATCTTTACGGCATACGGACGCGCTTCGCCGAGATGAAACATCTTCGCCCGGCGCGCCGTGCCGTCGATCAGGTCGACGACCGTATCCAGCTCCTGCGCGAGACGGTAAATGTCTTCGCGATCCAGCGGCGTGATGAAACTCCGATCGAGTCGTATGTTCAATTCCCGGATCACCGCATCGGCCTCGTGTTCTGCCTTCTTGATCTCGGCCACGAAATGGTCCAGCCGATCCGGAGTCGCGAACATCTCCTGGAGTAGCTCGGCGGCGACTTTCATCTTCGCGGCGAGCTGGTTGAACAGGAGGAAAAAGCCCTGGTCGCGCGGTATGAGGCCCACGTAGTTCGGACTGGAGTCGTGTGTAACGACCCGTCACGGTTGTGTAACGGGCGGACAAAAATACCCGCCCCTGACGCGGGCTGGCAATTCGGCTGGAGAGGCACCTTCGCTACGGGTGCCCCGTGCGAGCCCCGTCAGGACGACACGAACGCGTCGCGGGCGTCGGTCATTGCCAGTCGCCGCCGGTGCAGGTCGCTGTTCACGAAAAGCTTCACCAGGATCACCCCGGCAACGAACCCTCCGATATGCGCCCAAACGGCGACCCCGCCCGAGACCTCGCGATTCACGGTCATCAGCTGCGGTAAACCGGAAATCACCTGCCAGAAAAACCACCAGAGCAGGACCGCCCAGGCCGGGACTCGAAAAACGCGAATGAATAGCAGGAACCAGAACAACATCCTGACCCGAACGTGAGGATACAGGATCAGGTACGCCCCGAGTACGCCAGAAATGGCGCCCGAGGCGCCTACAGTCGGTATCGGTGACGCTGGATCGAGCACGACGTGGGAACCGGCCGCGATCACACCGCAAAGAAGGTAGAACACGAGAAAGCGGACGCGGCCCATGCTGTCTTCGACATTGTTTCCGAAGACCCAGAAGAACAGCAGGTTGCCGAGCAGGTGGCCCCATCCACCGTGCAGGAACATCGAGGTGATGGGAGTCCAGATGTTGATCGCGTAGTCATCGACCACGCAGGCCATGTTGGGCCCCATGGGGACGGCGGTTCCCAACGGCGACCGGCCGGTGATCTCACCCGGCACCATCCCCAGATCGCAGATGCTCGCTGCCAGCGCCTCGATGTTAAGCCCGGCTCCCTGGTACAGGACCCAGACGCCAACGATGGTCGCAATGAGGAGATAGGTCGTGACCGGCGCACGAACAGTCGGGTTCTCGTCGCTAAGCGGAAACATCGCGCGGGGTCAGAGTCGAGGTCGGAGTCGGAACCGGAGTCGGAACCGGAGTGGGGACCGGAATGGGGACCGGAGTCGGAACCGGTGTCGGGACCGGTGTCGGGACCGGAGTCGGGACCGGAGTGGGGGTCGGAGTCCGACTCTGACCCCGATCGGTTTGAGGTGTACGGAAAGCAGAACCTGCGTCAATTCGGCCCTCCTCGCCCCGCAGCATCGCTTCTGGGCAGGCCAAAATGACATAAAAATGCGGCCCTGTGCTTGCCTGACATCGGACGTGAGAGGTGGGATGTGGGATGAGAACCAGCCCCATCCGTTTTGCCGTTTTCCCACCTCCGGTATCCCACATCCACCATCCGTAATCAACCCAGAGGCGAGAGATGGCAGACAAGGTAATCGGCATTGACCTCGGTACCACGAACTCCGTGGTTGCGGTCCTCGAAGGCGGCGACCCCGTCGTAATTCCGAACTCGGAGGGCGGCCGGACAACTCCTTCCGTCGTCGGCTTCACCAAGGACGGCGAACGACTCGTAGGTCAGATCGCCAAGCGTCAGGCCGTGACCAATCCGAAAAACACGGTCTTCTCGATCAAGCGCTTCATGGGACGCCGCACGCCCGAAGTGCCCGAGGAGATCAAGCGTGTGCCGTATACCGTCGTCGAAGGTCCGAACGGCCTCGCCGCCGTTGAGGTCCAGGGGAAGCGTTTCACGCCGCCCGAAATCTCGGCGATGGTGCTGCAGAAGATGAAGCAGACGGCCGAAGACTACCTCGGTCATTCTGTGACCAAGGCTGTCGTCACGGTGCCGGCCTACTTCAACGATGCGCAGCGGCAGGCGACGAAAGACGCCGGCAAGGTCGCCGGCCTCGAGGTGCTTCGCATCATCAACGAGCCTACGGCCGCCGCGCTCGCGTATGGCCTCGACAAGAAGGGAAAGGACGAGAAGATCGCGGTCTTCGACCTTGGTGGCGGTACGTACGACATCTCGGTGCTCGAGCTTTACGACGTCGAGGGTACTCGCCAGTTCGAGGTGAAGGCCACGAACGGTGATACGCACCTCGGTGGTGACGACTTCGACCAGCGCGTGATCGAGTGGCTCGTTTCCGAATTCAAGCGCGACCAGGCAATCGATCTTTCCAAGGATCCGATGGCGCTGCAGCGCCTGAAGGAAGCCGCCGAGAAGGCAAAGATGGAGCTGTCTACCACACAGTCGACCGATATCAACCTGCCGTTCATTACCGCGGACCAGTCGGGTCCGAAGCACCTCAACTACTCGCTGACGCGGGCGAAATTCGAGCAGCTGGTCGATGACCTGATCAAGCGCACGATTCCGCCGATGCAGCAGGCGCTGAAGGACGCCGGCCTCGATCCGAAGGACATCGACGAGGTGATCCTGGTTGGTGGCTCGACACGCATCCCGCGGATCCAGCAGATCGTCAAGGACTACTTCGGGAAGGAGCCGAACAAGAGCGTCAACCCCGACGAAGTCGTTGGCATCGGCGCGGCGATCCAGGGCGCGGTGCTTACCGGCGAGCAGAAGGACGTGCTCCTGCTCGACGTGACGCCGCTATCGCTCGGCATCGAGACGTTAGGCGGCGTGACCACCGTCCTCATTGCGCGCAACACGACGATCCCGACGCGAAAGACGGAAACGTTTTCCACGGCGGATGACAACCAGACGACGGTTGAAATCCACGTGCTGCAGGGCGAGCGCGACCTGGCGCGTGACAACCGCACCATCGGCAAGTTCACGCTGACCGGCATTCCGCCGGCTCCCCGTGGCATGCCCCAGGTCGAGGTCACGTTCGACATCGACGCCAACGGCATCCTGCACGTGTCCGCGAAGGACAAGGCTACGGGCAAGGAGCAGAAGATCCGCATCGAGGCGTCGAGTGGCCTGAACAAGGACGAGATCGAGCGGATGGTGCGCGATGCCGAGAAGAACGCGGCCGAAGACAAGAAGCGTCGCGAAGACATTGATTCGCGCAATCGTCTCGATTCACTCGCGTACGAAGTCGAGAAGAATGCGAAGGAGTGGTCGGACCGGTTGAGCCCCGAGCTCAAGACGCGTCTCGACAACGCCGTGGAGCGTGCTCGTAAGGCGCACCGCGGTGATGACACCAACGAGATCAAGGCGGCGATGGAGGAGCTGTCGGCGGCGTACCAGGAAGCCGGCCGTTCACTCTACTCGCAGGGCCAGGCCTCGGAGCCGGGTCCGACTCCGGGCACTGACGGCGCGGCACCGGGCGCGGAAGCGCCGGCTGGCGAGGCGAAGCCGGATGATGTGGTGGAAGCGGACTACGAGATCGTTGACGACAAGAAGTAACGTCCTATCGACCTCCTGCTACGGTTTACCCGTCCGGGGTAGCGCTCGGACGGGCGATCCGTCAGCGTCAGGGTAGCTCCAATTTCCTGATGTCCTGATTCACGAGGAAACCAGCTGGAACGACGTGGTGACTACTTGTGTAAGGGTTGAGGCACCCGGCTCCTGAGTTCGGCAGAAAAATCGATTCAAAATTTTCTTAGCGGTCGACCAGTTCCGGCGTCAAAAGTTCGGTGGCATCGTTGCCGGTGCCCAGGTAGAAACCTTTAGAAGGGAAGAACAAATGAAGTCCAATCCGATAGCTCGTATGACCTTTGGAGGCGCAGTGGTTGCCGCGTTCGTGAGCGGCCTCGTTTTCGCCTCCGGTCTTGATCTCACGAAATTCGGATACGCGCAGTCTTCGCCGACGCGGCCAGCCGCGTCGACGGTGGCGCCGATCATCCCGCCCTCGGTATCCGATCTCAATATTGCCTTTTCTTCCATCGCCGAGCGCGTGACGCCGGCCGTGGTGTCCATTCAGGCCGAGCTTTCACAGCGGTCGCAGCGCCAACAGCAACAGCAGCAGCAACCGCAGCGCCAGCGCCCCCCCCGGTCCCTTGAGGATTTCTTTGGCACGCCCTTCCCCGACCAGCGGCAGCCGCAGGAGGCCCGCGGTTCTGGGTTCATCGTCAGCGCCGACGGCTACATCCTTACCAATAATCATGTCGTCCAGGGCTTCGATCGTGTGGAGGTCACGTTGACCGACCGCCGCACATTCCCGGCGCGCGTCATTGGCCGCGACGAAACTACTGACGTTGCAGTGCTCAAGATCGACCAGCGGAACCTCCCCTATACGAACCTGGGCGACGATGCCGCGACCAAGATCGGCGAATGGGTCGTCGCGATCGGCAACCCGTTAGGCCTCGACTTCACCGTCACGGCCGGCATCGTTTCGGCCAAGGGGCGAGGGTCGCAGGAGGTCGCTGTTAACCGGAATAGCTGGGCAATCACGGATTTCATCCAGACCGACGCGGCGATCAATCCGGGTAACTCGGGTGGTCCGCTCGTGAACGTCCGCGGTGAGGTCATCGGCATTAACACGGCGATCGCCAGCCAGACCGGGTTCTACTCGGGTTACGGCTTTGCTATTCCGATCACTCTGGCCAAGGAAGTCCTCGATGACTTCATCGAACACGGTCGCGTGCGTCGGGCAGTCCTGGGCGTACAGATCCGTGATGCCTCGGCGGAAGACGCTGCGGTGGCCGGCATCAAGGATGTCATGGGTGTGCTCGTGCAGCCCTACTCCACCGATAACGGAGACTCGCCCGCGCGTCGCGCCGGTATCGAAGCCGGTGACGTGATCGTGAAGGCGGACGGCAAAACCGCGGATCGCACCAGCACGTTGCAGCGAATCATCCGCAGCCACGAGCCGGGTGAGACCATCGAGATCGAGGCGTGGCGTTATGGCACGCGGAAGACCTTCAAGGTTCGCCTCGGTGAAGCCGCCGACAGCGTAAGCCGCGTCGCGTCGAACGATCGTCCGCGCGAGGAAGAGCCGACGGCCGGTACGAACACTGAGAAGCTCGGCATTACGGTCGAGCCGATCAGCGACGTGCAGGCCCGGCAGAACCGGATTGCTGCCGAGCATCGCGGCCTTCGTGTGGTCGACATCGACCAGGATGGTCCGGCGCGGCAGGGACGTCTCCTGCAGAACGATATCCTCGTTTCAGTGATCAACCCGCAGCCGCGTCGTGAACTGAAGTCACCGCAGGACCTGCAGCAGGCGTTGTCGAGCGTCCGCGAGGGCAGCTACGTCAGCTTCATGGTCTACAATCTGGACCTGGAGCAGACGCGAATCGTGAACCTTCGGGTCGGTCGTAACTAAGAGGTCACCTAACGGTTGAGGGCCTCGTCGCAAGACGAGGCCCTCTCTTTTTTGTCGTTCAGGATCTGAACAGGGAGGACGCAGCGGTCGCAGAGGAGATCCACAGCAACTGAAATGAGAAAAGAAAAGGACAAACGGTCAGTTACGCCCGTTCATATCTTCTGTTGTGAAGTGCTCTGCGTCCTCTGCGTCCTCCCTGTTCAGATCCTATCAGATCTTATCCAGCACCTCATCCATCAGCGCCAATCCTCTATCGATATCCACCTC
>DASRPK010000207.1:0-2317 GCA_035646395.1 Gemmatimonadaceae bacterium
GGCTGGCGGCGGCCTTCTCCGCGCTGCTGTTTCTCGGCCTCCTGCTGAACTGGATCTTCGATCCCACTCGCCCGGTGCTCGAGCGGCTGAATCGCTCGGAGTACGGGCAGCAGCCCGCGTCTTTGTGACGTGGCAATGCGCCGTGCGAACACGTGCCGCGCAGCTGACGCGTCAATCTGCTTTGATCCGCTTCAGCACCAGGCGGTACTCGCGGATAGTTGTGTTCTCCCGTGAGCCGGAGATCGAGATCTCGTCTGCCGTGAACGTTCCTTTCGCAGTGTTGTGAAACGGATTTCCCCCGTTGGCCTTGACTTCGGGATCGTTCGCGTCGTCGTGCAGCACGAAAAACTGAATCTGATTGCCCCGAACCGTCCCATCGACGATCTTGAAGACCGGTTCGCCGGGCGACCCCTGAATTTCACCTGTCACGGCAGTGCCGGTCTGACGCAGGACGAAGACCGAGTTGCCACCCGCCGCCCATCGGCCTGTGACGCCACCCTGGGCCGCCAACTGTACCGACTTCATCCGTTGGTACGCTTTTTCGTTTTCCATGCAGATTTCGTCGATCAATTCGGTGTCAAGTTCGAGCTTCTGAGTCATCGTGACAGTCCAGGGCTTTGTGTACACCCGCGGATCATCCACGGTGATTTCGAGTTCGAGCGTTCCATAGTTGGGGCGACGGATGCGTTCGGTGAGTCGTGCCGCTTCGCTCAGGGGACTCCCGCTCATGTCGGCCCACAGTCCGTCGCGAAACCCTGCCGTCTGCACGACCAGGGTGTCGGCGTCCCAATATGCTGTCGAGTAGCCGTTCCAGCCGGGATTGGGATCTTCGGGCAGCGGCCGCCCATCGATGAAGATCTGGCGGTACATCGCATTGACCTCGTAGAGCAGCACCATCAATTTCGGAGTGTGTACCGCCTTGGTCAGATGGGGCATGACCCAGGTGCGCGGCGGATTATCGGGCAGGCAACGCACGTGCGGGTCGTCCACTCCCTGGTCCGCCGTTCGCTGCCTGACGAGCGCCGCGGCCCACGGCTGATACGGCAGTCCGCCCGGCATGTCGTTACCAAGACTGAGCGCCAGCGGCGATCCGCCGATTTCGCTGCCGCACGGAAGGAAGCGGCTGAGCGTGTCATCGCACGGAATGATGCGCGCCGTGTGCCAGATTCCGGAGAAGTCCGGCTTCCCATCCGCCAGGCGGGGTGCAGGCCCAGCAAGATCCCGGGTGCCGTCCGCCTTTGTCGGCACACCTGCTGTCGGATAGTGGATCCACTGGGCCGGGATGGACGCAGGCAAACCCAGCAGTCCGGCCAGAAGAAGCGTCGCGATACGCGTCGTCATATATGACATTCCATCTGAGCGGACGCGCGATGGCGTCGAATGGGAGGTGGGGTCGCCACGCAACCCGCTGCAGGCTGCGGGTGGCCTCGCACGTCAGGGTTTCCGCGCGGGCGCGTCGCTCGCCGCGGGGCGATCCTGCAGACGCGACGCCGCCAGCATGTACCGCATACCGTAATTCCCCTCGTGGCACGCGTACTCGAACACGCCTGCATCATCCCGCCGTGCTTTCAGGTCGAGCGCCGCGGTCCACGGCGCCGTCCACGTGGCCGGATCATCGAAGGTGACCCGGTACTGAATCGTATCCTGCGTCGTGCGGGTGAAGCGTTCGATCAGCCGCAGTCCGGGCGACGACCCGCGGGTGTTCGCCTTCAGGTTGGTTGTTTCAACAATCAGCGTTGTGCCCTCCCAGCGTCCACGCGCCGCACCCATGTACATCCGGATCGCCGGCGAGAGCAGTGGCTGTCGTGGTGCGGACGAGTCAATCGGAATCACGCGCGTATCGTGAATCAGCTCGTAGACGATGGCAACCGCGCCCGGTGTCTGGACGATGCGGAAGTTGGCGTTGTAAACAGCTGGAAACATCGCGTCGGGAAAGCCTCCGCCATGCACGATGCATCGGACGCCGAGCCCGTAATCCTCGTAGCTGTCGCACGGCTCGCCGCGTTGCAGGCTGCCGCAGCGCTGTACGGGAACCGGCCTGGCGGTCGGGATTCGCGGCGGGATTCGTCCGTTCGGAGGATCGATCACCAGCGAGGTACGACGAGAGGTCGTGTTGTACTCGCGCCAGTGCGGGATCGGCGCATTCGGCGCGTCCACCTTTCCTGAGAGGACGTCGACCGGCGCCAGATCGCGCTGGTCGCGAATGCGGACATCCTCGAGCCGCTTCGCATGTTCCTCGTCGGTGAGGAACTGCCGCGTGCCGAACTGCGGCGGCCGCTCGAACGGCACCCCGTACTCCCCTTCAGCCGTCCATTCG
>DASRPK010000208.1:0-12155 GCA_035646395.1 Gemmatimonadaceae bacterium
TTCGAGCGCGCCCGCGATCTCATGGGACAATACGCCCTCATGCCGTCGCGACTGTACCGCGATTCATCTCTCTGGAACGCCTCGTCGGCCGACAGCACCAGGACGCTCATCGTCGGCGCATCGTTCGCCAACAACCAATACACCTTTGCAGCGAATCGTCAGGCGCCACCGGTCCGATCACTCGGCGACCAGCGTCACTCCCTCAACCTGAAATGGTTAGGCGGAGGCGACTACGAATGGTTCACGCAGGTCGATCACGCCATCGGCTCCGTCAAACCGGCGCACGTGGGCGCAGCACTTCTCGCCACGCTCACCGCGGCGGAGGGCAGGTCCGGCACTGAAGCTCTGGCTGATGCGCGAGGCACATTCCCCGAGACCGCCCGGCACCTCGCGCAGCTGTTCACGATCGACTCGCTGAGCACCGCGCACGAGGGCGGCGCAACCACGACAACCTTCGCCGTCAGCTTTCACCCGGATCGGTTGCGCCCTCGCTATTCGTTTTTCGCGAGGTTCGTCGAGAAGTACATCACATCAACCGTCTATCGCTTGCAGGTCAGCGACTACGCGGGCCGCCAGTACATGGACATGGCTGGCCGCGATGGGCGCCTGCTCGTTCGCCTTCGATCGCGGGACCACAAGCTGGTGTCGATGGGGGGCGTCCCGACACCGATGCCGGATTCCCTCCGGCTCACCATGGACGTCTCGATGAAGTACAAGCTGTTCCGCGTCGGCTTCACGAACCTGCTGGGAAACCTCACGATAGAACGGACCGACCACCGGCGGGCCTGGCTACTGCGATTCCAGAAGGAGCCGGCGTGGCACTTTCCCCTGGCGGTCGACAAGCTGATCAAGGTCCCGTTGCGTCGCCCGTTCCAGGGCCGCGGCGGCGAGCTGTCGTTAGGTGTGCGGGATGACCGGGGCCCGATGACGGTCAGCGACCGTCACGCCCGCTTCGTGGTCAATGAGGGCGCAATCGTACGCTGGCTGGGGCGTTTGACCGCGTCGGCGTTTGGGGACTTCAGTGGGCGGACGGAGCTTGAGGAGAACCTGTTCCTGTACGAGACGTTTGAGGCACTCAGGAAGGATGTCACTCGGAACTGACTGGACGTGGGACGTGGGACGTGGGAGGAACCTGACAAGTACGGATCTGCGCAGCTCCGTTTCCATCTGGGTCCTCCCACATCCCACGTCCCACGTCCGCTCACCAGCTACGCCGTAGCCTGCCGTTGGATCAAGGTTTTCCAGCGCGTTCGAGCGGATGGGGGAAATGAAAAAGCGCCTCTCGCTTGGAGGGCGCTTCGGTTCGGATATGAGACCCGGATTCGCCGTGCTCACCGCCATTGGAACTCTACGTCCTACCGGACGGCGGCCGGCTATCCTGATGATCTATGGAGCTGAGGGGAGTCGAACCCCTGACCTCTGCAGTGCGATTGCAGCGCTCTCCCAACTGAGCTACAGCCCCTCAAAAAAGGGAGCGCGCCACCCTGCTAAACCCGGTCGCACTCCGGTCTTTAACGACACGACCCCGCTCGCGCGGGGCCGGACCGTCGACACGTAAAGTACCCGTGCCAGGCCGGAAGTCAACCAATCCTACGCAAGACGACGCCAGAAGTTCCACGTAACATCTTGCGTCTCTTTCGGTTCAACGACTGGCCGCGGTTACACCACCCTTCCCCCCTCCCACCAAACCGCGGCCTTGTCGTCGCCGGCTGCGGCACGCCCGAAGGACGACCGCAGCCAGGTTCAGAGTCCTCCGCTTACGGGAGCTCTGCCGATCCCAACGTCGGACGCGGAGACGAAATCGGCGAACGCTGCGTGATCGAGGGGATTCCCTCGCGGCTCACCTGTACGGCCGTCTCACGGTCCTGGAAACGCGGCTGCGCGCTCTGCTGCGCTGCCTGCTGGGCAGCAGCCTGACGAGCGCGTCCCCGCGCTTCACCACCTGCCCGGCCGATCGCTTCCATATGGGCACGATCGCGGCTCACCACCTCACCACCCTTACGACCGGCACGACGCGCTTCGTCAGCGGTCCACTCGTGCGCGGTACCCTTTGCATGCGCGGCCTTGCCACCCTTGCTGGCGATATCCCGCTGCCGCGACGGATCCATCGATGCGAAACCTCTTTTGCTTTTCCCGCTCATAAGCCCTCCCACAGGCAATGAAGCCGGGTGAAATCGCGCCGGTCAGTCGATCCGGTACGTTGCTGGCACCCTCGCCAGCGAATGCTCTGGTACGTCTACAATCTGAAACGTGCTCTTGAGTACGTCTGGAACATGGATCACACAGCCTTATCAACCGCAAACACAACGCGACCCGAAAAAACACCACAATCGCGTAACTATATTTTGACGCGCCATGCCCTTATGTCTGCGATTCCTCGGCACTTCCGCCGCCCGACCAACCGTCGAACGGAACGTCTCTTCGATTGCGCTCCTCCGCGAGGGAGAAGCGTTTCTCTTCGACTGCGGTGAAGGCACACAGCGCCAGATGATGCGCTACGGAATCACCTTCAATCTCGACGACATCTTCTTCACCCACTTCCACACCGATCACCTGCTTGGTGTCGTCGGGCTGCTGCGCACGATGTCACTACAGGGCCGTACGGAGTCGCTTCGACTGTGGGGTCCACCGGGTGCCGATCGAATGCTCAAACGCGCTGAATCCCTCGGTTCGGAGCGTCTCGCATTCGGACTCGAAATTCGCGAACTCACACCCGGGGACGCCATTCCCCGTAAGGGCTATCTCATCCATACCTTTGCGTTGGAGCACCGCGGCCCACCCTCTATCGGATATGTGATTGTCGAAGAGGAACGGCGCGGCCGATTCAACCCCGAACTCGCGGCATCGCTGGGAATTCCCGAGGGGCCCTTATGGGGCAAAATTCACCGCGGCGAGTCGGTTACGCTCGATAACGGGCGTGTCATCAGCCCGGCTGAGCTCGTTGGAGAGACGCGCCCAGGTCGTCGCGTTGTGATCACAGGAGACACCAGGCCGTGCGCTGCAACGATCCTTGCCGCTGAAAACGCCGACTTACTTGTGCATGAATCGACCTTCGGCGACGACGAAGCCCAGCGCGCTATCGAAACCGGCCATTCAACTGCGCGGGAGGCGGCTCAGGTCGCCAAGATGGCCGGTGTCCGGAAACTCATCCTGACCCACGTTTCAGCGCGCTACACTCGCGACGCTGGCGAGTTAGAACAGGAGGCGCGGTCGGTCTTCCCCGACTCGCGCGTTGCCCGAGATGGTCTTGAAGTGGACGTGCCGTTTCGAGATGCGGTCAACGCGACGATAGCCAGCTGATTGTCGCTGTTTTCTCGCGCGGAGTCGCGGAGTCGCGGAGAAAAAGAACAATCATTTAAAACCAATAGGGAGTTTTCTTTAGCCGGTTATCACCCACTGCTCCGCGCCTTCGCGTCTCCGCGTGAACAGTTCGTAACCGCGCGATCTCAGTTCATGTTTCGGGCCGCGAAATCCCGGTTGGCACTGACCATCATGCTGCGCCGGAACAGGCGCGCGAGGTCGTCGTCCGTCAACCGCTCCATCACGTCTTTTGCCTTCAGTCGCTCGCGCGGATCCGTCACCTGCATGGAGTTGATCCACGCATAACGATCGAGCTTTGACGTCTGACCGTCAGGATGCTGGTACACGAGCATCGCACTGCTATGGCTCGGCAGCTGTACGACGACCTTCCAGTTGATTCCATCGGGGCTTTGGTACTCACGCATAACGTTCGGATTGAGTGCGGTGCCGAGTCACGATTCACGATTCACCAGTTGATCGGCTGTCGTCCGGCGTATCCGTCAGCCACCTCGTGCCAGAAGGCAACTTCGTCTTCGTCAAGCTTCCAGCAGAGATGTACCAGGCGGCCATCTCGCTCGCCGGGGAAGTCGACCAGTCCCTGCTCGAATCCCTTGAAGTCGACCCCGAGCTCACGCAACTCGCCGAGATAACCTTCGATTTCAGCCGCGATCCGTCGTACGTCGTTTTCGAGGGGCGTGAGTTGCGTCGCCTGTGAGTCGGCACGGGTCCAGGCAGCGGCGTTTTCGTAGGTCTTCACGGCCCGCGACCACGCGCGGTGGCCGTCCACGATGTCGCGCACGATCCGCCTGACGAGTGGCAGCATCCTGTTCGCCTGTTCCACCGTAAACGTGCGTGTGACCGCGCTGCTCATGCCCGCCCCCCGAACTCCCTCGTGTGTTTCTCTTCCTGCTCGCGCTCCTCGAGCCGACGACGACGGCGGGCCACCGCCGCCTCGTAACGGCGCAACTCATCCGGCGATTCCGGTTTGAGATCCGGTACCTGGATCGGGCGTCCGTTGCGGTCAACAGCGACAAACGTGAGATAGCACGAGTTCGTGTGCCGCCGGCTCCCGGTCTGAAGATCCTCGGCTTCGACCCGCACTCCCACCTCCATCGACGTCCGGCCGACGTAATTCACGCTTGCTTTCATTACCACCAGATCGCCGAGATGGATCGGTTCACGGAAGTCCACTCGGTCAATGGATGCGGTCACGCAAGCCGAACGGGAATGCCGGATAGCCGCGACCGCCGCGGTTTTATCCAGCATGGCCAGCACCACGCCACCAAACACATGCCCGAGGTTGTTGGCGTCACCGGGCATCATGATCTGTGACGTTTCGTGCTGCGATTCCCGTACCGTCCGTGTCAGCCGGGTGATCGTCGGTTGCGTCATCGCGCGCTCCGCGCGACTGCCTCGATTCCGTCCAGTAATCGCTCGACTTCTTCCATGGTGGTGTAACAGGCGCAACCGGCGCGCACCACTCCATCGGTGGCGTGTCCGAGCCGTTCGACCACGGTGGCAGCGTAGAAGTCACCGTGCGACAGGAAGACGCCGCGTCGCGCCATGGCTACCGCGACCGCTTCCGCCGACACCGCGTCGACGACGAATGACACGGTTGGGGTGCGCGGGTCGTCGGGCGTTGGCCCGAACCGCTGCACGCCGCGGATGTCACCCAGTCCGTTCCACAAGCGCCTGACGAGCGCATCACCCTGCGCGTGCAACGCTCCCATGGCAGTCACGACCTGTTCGCGGCGCGTGCTCCCTGAGCCCATGCTCGCGATGAAATCGATCGCGGAGCCTGTGCCGACGATCCCCTCATGATTTTGCGTCCCGGTCTCGAGACGCTCGGGGGCTTCATCCGGCGCCGGCTCGAGCTTCGGGACGTCGAGCTGGGTGAGCAGGTCGTGCCTGCCGAACAGGAAACCCGCGTGCGGCCCGTAAAACTTGTACGCCGAACAGCTGAGGAAATCGCAGCCTGCCAGGCGGACGTCGATGAGGCCGTGCGCGGCATAGTGCACCGCGTCCACGAAGATGAGCGCTCCGACCGCATGGGCGAGCTTTGCTGCCGCCGCCACGTCGGTGATCGTGCCGAGTGCATTGGACGCCGCCCCGATGGCAACCAGCTTCGTCCGCTTCGTGATCGCACGCTCCAGTGCCATCCAGTCGAGCGTCCCGGTCGTGATGGAAAATGGAACCGTTCGGATAGTGATACCCCGCTCACGCGCCAGCGCCTGCCACGGTGCGATGTTCGCGTGATGGTCCAGTTCCGTGACGACCACTTCATCGCCGATCCCCCAGTTCCTGCCTAACGCGCGCGCCAGGTGGAACGTGATGGTGGTCATGTTGTTCCCGAACACCACTTCGGCCGGCGACGCATTGATGAAATCAGCGACGGCGGTCCTTGCGCCCGTGATCGCCTGGTCGGTCTCCGCGCTGGTCGGATAATTCCAGTGCGTGTTCGCGTTATGGTGCAGCAGGTAGTCCGTCATCGCGTCGGTGACACGGAGTGGAACCTGAGTCCCACCCGGACCGTCGAAATAGGCGACCGGATGCCCGTTATGCACACGCTCCAGTGCCGGGAACTGAGCCCGGACGAGGTGACTCGTGATTCCCGACTCGTGACTCGACTGACGTGACTCGCTGGCCTCTGGCTTCTGGCCTCTGGCCTCGGCAGTAGTCATGGCTTGCCCCCCAGTGTTACTCCGGCCCACTGCTCCAGCACCTTCACGGTTTCCACATGATCTGCTTCTTCTCCCAGTTCGCGGCGCGCCTCCCGTAACAGTTCGGACGCAAGTTGCAGCAGTGGCGATGGCACGCCGTGTTCCCGCGCGAAGTCGGCTGCAATCCGCACGTCCTTGTCCATCAACGCAAGACGGAACGTGCGGGGGAAGGCACGCGTTGACACGCGTTCCGGGAAAAGGTTCATCGACGTGTTCGATCGGCCGCTGGATGCATTGATGACGTCGAGCGCCGTTGCGGTCGACACACCCGCCTTCTGCAGCGCAACCAGCCCCTCCGCGAGCGCCCAGATGTGCACGCCGAGCATGGCCTGGTTGACTGCCTTGACCGCGTGACCAGATCCCGTAGGACCACACAACACGATCTTCTCGCCGAACGCCTCGAGAATGGGACGTGCTCTCGCCATGGTCGCTTCATCGCCCCCGCACATGATCGTCAGCACGCCCTTCATTGCGCCGGACACACCGCCACTGACCGGTGCATCGACGAACCCGACACCGCGTTCCGCGAGACGAGCGGCAATCCTGCGCGAGGTCGCCGGGTCGCCCGATGTACAGTCGATGAGCGTGGCTCCGCGGTCGAACGCACCAAGAATCCCGTCGGGGCCGTCGAGCAGCGATTCGACCTCGCGTGATGTGGGGAGGCACGTGATCGCAACAGCCGCGCCGCGCACGGCGTCGGCCGGTGAGCTCGCAGCGGTCGACGACGTCTGCTGCGCGAATTCAGTCGCGCGCGACGTCGTCCGGTTCCAGACAGACAGATCGTAGCGCGGGGCGAGATGGCGGGCCATCGGCGCGCCGATCGCTCCGAGTCCGAGGAACGCGACCTTCATTGAGTTGATGAGTTGAAGAGTTGAAGAGTTGAAAAGATGTAGATAGGAGGGAGAAAGGTGAACCGGCGAGAGCCACTTCCACCCCTCAACTCCTCAATTCTTCAGCTCTTCAACTCTGTAACTCTTCAACTCTTCAACTCTTCAACTCAATTCACCGCCCCCAGCGCCCACGCCGCAGCCGCCCGTACCCGTTCGTCGCTGTCCGCCAGTGCGCGCACCAGTTGGCTGCTGGCCGTGCTGTCGTCGCTGAACCCGATCCCAATAGCGCCCAACCGTCGAACCTGCGCGTTCTCGTCGCGCAGCGCCGTCATGAGCGCGGCGCGAGCCGCCGCCAACTTGCTCCGGCCGAGCAGGCGAGCGGCGATTCGTGCCACGCAATTATCGGGCGACCGCATCGCACCAACCAGTTCTGGCACGATCTGTTCTGTCGCAATTCGCCGGTGAATGACCATAGCGACGTTCCACGCCACGCTATCACGGTCGGGTGCTCGACTCGAGCTCCATGAATTGAAGGACGAAAGCGCGATTTCACACTGAATGGCGTTCGCTCCTCGGAGCCCTTCGAGATAGGCCTGCACGTCGGACGCTGTTGCTTGCGGTTCCTTCTCTTCGCTGACACTCATGCTCACCGGCACGAGGCTGGCACGCGCGGAACCGGTTTCGCGCGCGCGCATCGCCAGCGGCAGCACGACCACCGCTGCCGCGACCGTCAGCACCGTCCTGGCGGCGCTCATTTGGACCGGTTCCGGTTGCCGAGCGCCTTGACGGCGCTCTGCCGAACTTCGGCATTGGTATCCCTGAGCGCAGTCCGCAACGCCGCCGTCACGGACGGATCGTCAAACTCGTCGAGCGACTCGACCACCGCCTGCCGGACTTCGACGTTCGGATCGGTGACATGCGCGATGAGGACGCGCAGCGACGCCGGATCCTTGATATGACCAAGCGCATGCGCCACGGCGTGGCGTACTTCGACATTCTGGTCCTCCATCGCCCGGATCAATTCGGGTGGTGCCACGCGGAGGTTCTCCAGGTTGCCGATCCCTTCAGCCGCGTGGTGCCTCACCTCGGCGTCAGCGTCCCCAAGACCAGTCACAAACGTCGGTAGCGCGCGGCGATCCTGGAGGTTGTTGAGCGCTTGCATGACCGCGCGACGAACTTCGGCATCGGCATCACGGGCGACGGCCATGAGGGCCGGAACTGCGTCGTTGTCTTCCATCGACCCGAGGGCATCGGCTGCCGCACGGCGAACGGCCGCGTCGGAATCGCGCAGCGCGCTGCTGACAGCTGGTAACGCCCGGGAGGCATCAAGATTATCGATCGCCTCTATTGCCGAGCGCTTGACACCCGGGTCGTTGTCGCGATCCAGGACTCGAATCAGTGCGTCGGTCGCAGCGGGATCCTCGATATTTGAAAGCGCTTCGGCAGCCTCCCGGCGTACCGAGATGTTCGTGTCTTGCTCGAGCGCCTGCACGAGCGCTGGTGTGGCTCGCGGACTATCGATGCTACCCAACGCGGACGCCGCGTTCTTGCGGACCTCCGCATCACGATCCTTTGTGAGCGCATCGGCGAGCGCCGGGATGGCGAGGTCATCGCCAATCTCACCCAGCGACCAGGCCGCCGCGCGACGGACCGCGGGACTGTCGTCCGTTCGGAGTACCGCCATCAACGCGCGCACGGCTACGCTGTCCTTCGCGCTGCCTAACGCTTCAGCGGCGGCCTGCCTCACCGCTGCTACGGGGTCGCGAAGGGCTTCGGCGAGCGCGCCGACCGCCGACTCACGCTCGGCGCCCTGTATCACCAGGCGTGTTTCCCTGGCCTTTTCCTCCTTCACCTCCTTCCTCTCCGATACGGATTCGGACGTGACCTCGTCGTGATAGTTCGGGGGAAGCACGCCACTGGCTTCCGTCTCGGCGGAGAAATCCCCGAGTGCGTTGGACTTCGCGGACGCACCTTCCATTGACGCGACGCCGAGCGACAGCCCCGCAACCAGTGTCAGTGTGCCGAACGCCCAACGCGTGCTGGCTCGACTTCCCCCGGATTCGAGGATGGCGAGCATGCGTCCCTCGAACTCGGAGCGCCGCGCGAGAGGCATCAGTGGCGCCGGATGCCAGATGCGTCGTGATTGGCGCACGATGTCGAGCAGGTGCGCCGCATAGTCTGACGGCTTGGCGCCGGCGTCGACGACGCGATCGTCAGTCGCCATCTCCGCCTCTGCACGCAGTCGGGCGGCGGCGAGCCAAACGAGTGGATTGAACCAGTAAATCACCCGAGTGAACTCGGAGAGGATGTGCGGAATGATGTCCATCCGCCGGATGTGACTGAGCTCGTGCAGCAGCACGACTTCGAGCCGCTCGGGTGACCAGGCCTCGTATCCGTCAGGCAGCACAATGACCGGCTTGATCCACCCGGCCGTGCACGGCATCGCAACACGTGAGCTTGCGATGACACGCGGACCATCGTGGAGCCCGAGCCGCGCCGCACACGCGTCGGCCAGTTCGGCGACGCTATCCTGTACCTCGCGACCGGTGCGCCGCATGCGGGCCAGCGCCACGAATCCCACCAGGAGACGAATCGAGAAGGCGGCGACGCCCGCGAGCCAGATGACGATCGCCCACGTGACGGGTGTGAACCACTTGTACCACGGTGTTGTGACAACCTGGATGGCTGAGCCGAAATCCGAACTCTCGGCGGCCGAAGCTGCGGGGGCCACGCGATCGCCCGTGTCGTTCTCCAGGACCTTGGCCACGTCCGGGCTGCCTAACGAATTATCCGGTACGGCTGGAGTCGGAAGTGGCAGGACGCGCGAGGGGACCGTTATTGGAACCACCGGCGCGACCGCCGAGAGGAGCGGCATGGCCATGACACCAGCCAGAGTGCCAGACCATAACACGTGACGCACGGCAGCGGGTTGGCCCCTCAGCAGGCGCGCGACGATGAACACGATCGCGAGCAGGAGGGCTCCACGCCACGCGGCATCGGGAAGCCAGGTGAAGCTCGTCATTTACCGTCCCTCCTGTCGTGCCGCGCGGATGCGCTTTGCGAGCGCGTCCAGCCGATCGGGGTCGAGGTCTGCATCGGAAAGGTTGGCCAGCGCAACGACCGCTCGATCGACGGACCCGTCGAAGAACGTATCCACGAGTGACTTCATCGCCGTTTTCCTCGCGCGCTCAGCGGGCACGGCGGGCCGGTAGATGTACCGCGGCCCATCCACTTCCTGGGTGAGGTGGCCCTTGTCCCGCAGTTTGCCCAGCATCGCCCTTACGGTGGAATACGTAGGAGGATTCGGTAGGGCCTCGAGGACATCCGACACGGAAGCTCGGCCAAGCCGGTAAACGATCTCGACGATCTGTCGCTCCCGGCGGCCGACGTCGAGCGGATTGGGTGCGGGCGCGTTGCGTTTTGCTGCGGTCATATCGGTGCTACTCCAGTAGCATTGGTTGTGCTACTACGGTAGCAGGCGCTCGGAGGTTTCGTCAAGGGGCGGGGCATGGGGCACGGGGCATGGGGCATGGGGCATGGGGGCATGGGGGCATGGGGTCGCGGGCCAAGGTCCGCCCCAACACAAAGGCCTGGGGGAAAGTCACCCCAGGCCCATGCGCTTATCTCTATTGCACCCCGTGCCCGTGCCCCATGCCCCATGCCCCATGCCCCATGCCCCATGCCCCATGCCCCGTGCCCCGTGCCCCCCATGCCCTACATCGAGAACCAGTAGCTCGCCTTGATCAGGAACGTGTTCGACGGGTGCGCCGAGAAGAGGTTCTGGTAATCCCGGAAGCCGCGGAAGTTGCCGCGATCGATGTCACCCTGGTCGCGTCCCTGTCCCCACACCATGAACAGCGTCGACCCGGGTCGATACTCCCAGCGCATGACCAGGTTCGAGCGAAACTGCTTGAAGTTGAAGTCGTTCTGGCTGGCATCACCGCCCATCGTGAACGGCCGATACCGATCGGCGTAGTTCGAGTGCCGCGGCGCGACTACTTCGCGCCAGTCGCTGTATTCGCCGACCGAGACGAACGGCGAACCGTAGAACTGCAGCGAAAGGTTCGGCGATGCGGTGAAATTCAGGCGCGTCGTCAGGCTCAACGTCTCCTGCGACAGGTTGCCAACGGTGTAGTGCGTCGTGTCGTGACCGGCGTTGCCAAAGTTCCGGATCCACTGGCGGTCATCGACGTTCCGGTTGTAACCCACCCCGATCGATCCCGAAAAGCGGCTGGAGACCCGCACGTTGACGTTCGGATTGATGCCGTAGCTGTACGAGTTCCCACGATCGCGCCGGTTGTAACTCATGAAGAATCCGGGGACGATGCTGCGTCGCGAATCTCCGCCGAATCCGAGCCACGTGTTCAGATTCGCATCCTCGTTCAGGTACGGACCACCGCGCAGACAGACGCCGCAGACGGACGGGAGCTCGCCGCCGATGCCTCCGTGCATGAACCACATGTTCTTGAAGTTCACGTTCGCATTGATGTTGCCGCCGACGCCCGTATTGGTGCCATCAACCATGAACCCGCTCCACTGGTTGAAGTTGATCTGCAGCCGGCGGTAAAAGGACTTCGGCTCCTGGAAGACGAGTGCGAACCAGTTGGACCACCCCATGCTGTTCACGTTGGTCATGAAGCCGACGTCGTTGATCTCGAGTCCGGGCGACTTGTACCAGCCGCCGGTCCAGAATCTCGTTATGCCACCGCCGTTCTTGTTGAGGCCAAAGTTGAGCCCGTAGCCGCTGAGGTCCGTGCGGGTCGGGTCGTACTCGAGATCGTCGCCCGGGCGCTGGTAGTAGTGCACTGAACTGCGCTGGGTCGCCGCGATCGACTCCTCGGAACCGCGCACGAGACTTCCCACGACATTGCCGCTTACGGAATAGTTACCGCCGGCGCCGAAGCGGTGCCGCGCGTCAATGCCTGCGGTGTAGCCTGAAGAGCGGAGGAACGGCTCCGCGGATTCATGGAGGTCCCGATTGACGGCAGTGATGATTGCGCCGATGCCGCTATTCCCGCCGCGCAGGTCCTGGTTCAGTCGCGCCACGAAGTAGTTGGTGCGCGGCTCCACTTCGAGATCGCTGCCGACCAGCTCGCGGTCGGTCACCGCGTTCATGATGCCTAACGAAAGCCCGTTGCCCAGCCGGCCCGTGATCTTGGCCGCTCCGAGGATCGTGCTCGACGTGGGCACGGCGTTGAAGTCGTCGCTCAGGAAGCCCAGCTGCGGCGCGCGACCGATGCGCCGGGAGTAGAAGAGTCCCGTGCACTGCCCGTCGTTGCAATCCTGGTCGAAGCGGAAGATGCCG
>DASRPK010000209.1:0-11253 GCA_035646395.1 Gemmatimonadaceae bacterium
CTCGCGCAGGGACGCATAACGACACCCAAGGAAGAATTCGGCAGCAACTTCGGCGACGACTACTTCCTGGCCAACTACAAACAGATCGCGGCGTATTGGCAGAAGCTCGACGCGCAGTCCGATCGAATGGTGGTGCAGGAGATTGGAAAGACGGCCGAGGGTCGGCCCCACCTCATGGCCATTGTCACGTCGCCGGAAAATCACCGGAGCCTCGAGCGCCATCGTCAGAACTCGATGCGGCTCGCGCTGGCACAGGGACTTACGGACGACGCTGCGCGCACCATGGCTCGTGAGGGCAAGGCGGTCGTCTGGATCGATGGAGGTCTGCACGCCTCGGAAGTGTTAGGCGCGCAGCAACTCGGCGAGATGGTCTACCAGATGGTGAGCCGTACGGATCCGGAGACGATGCGGATCCTGGACAACGTCATCATCCTCTTTGTCCACGCCAATCCCGACGGCAACGACCTGCTCGCCGACTGGTACATGCGCAAGTCGAACCCACAGGAGCGTTCGACCGGCGGTACCCCGCGCCTCTACCAGAAATACATCGGCCACGACAACAACCGCGACTTTTTCATGTCAACGCAGGCTGAGACCGAAAACATCAGCCGCGTCCTGTATCACCAGTGGATGCCACAGGTGCTGTACAACCACCACCAGAGTGGCCCGGCCGGCACGGTCTTCTGGTCGCCACCGCTGCGAGACCCGTACAACTACAACCTCGACCCGATCGTCGTCCTCGGCTATCAGGCGTTAGGCGCGGCGATGCACAGCCGGCTGGCGGCCGAAGGGAAACCCGGTGCGACGATGCGTTCGGGTGGGCCATATGACGGTTGGTGGAACGGCGGCATCCGCAACACCGCCTCCTTTCACAACGTGATTGCGCTGCTGACCGAGATGATCGGCAACCCGACGCCACAGCGGATTCCGCTCGTGATGAACCGGCAGCTGCCATCGGCCGACCTGGCGTATCCTATCGCGCCGCAGGAGTGGCACTTCCGCCAGAGTGTCGACTACTCGATCTCGCTCAATCGCGCGGTGCTCAATTACGCGGCCGGCATGCGGGAAGAGTTGCTCTACAACATCTACGCGGCGGGGAAGCGGTCAATCGCGCGTGGCACTACCGACACGTGGACAACCAACCCGAAACGCCTGGCGCAGGTGGCGGCGCGATTTGGTGGAGCAGGGGGACGTGGGGGCCGCGGCGGCGGTGGCGTATCTAACGAAGAGGCGGCGTGGGCCGAGTTGCACCGACCGGAACTGAGGGACCCGCGCGGCTACATCATTCCGTCCGACCAGGCTGACTTTCCGACGGCGACGAAGTTCATCAATGCGTTGCGCGAGGTGAATATCGCCGTGCAACGCGCGACAGCGGATTTCACCGTGGCGGGAAAGAGCTATCCAGCCGGCTCCTACATCGTGCACACCGCACAGGCCTTCCGGCCGCATGTGATCGACATGTTCGAGCCGCAGGTGCACCCGGACGTGTTCCCGATTCCAGGTGGTCCTCCCACTCCGCCTTACGACAACGCCGGCTGGACGCTGGCGCTGCAGATGGGTGTCACGTTCGACCGCATCCTCGATCCATTCACTGGTCCTTTCGAGCCGGTGACGGACTGGAATGCGAAGCCGATGGCTGGTCGCGTAACAAATGCCAACGGCGCCGCGGGCTTTGTCGCAAGTCGGAAGGTGAATGACGCGTTCATCGCGATGAACCGGCTGATGAGGGCGAACGAAGAGGTCTACGCCCTGAAGACGCCGTTGGTGGCGGGTTCGACGACTCATGCGACGGGCACATGGTACGTTCGCTCAAAAGGGACCACGCGAAGGAAGCTTGACTCTCTGGCCGCGCAGTTAGGCGTCAGCTTCACCGGCGTCACCACCAGGCCTTCTGATGCCGTGCGGATTCGGCCGGCACGCATTGGCCTCTGGGATCAGTATGGTGGTTCAATGGACGCCGGCTGGGCGCGGTGGATCCTCGAGCAGTACGAGTTCCCGTTCCAGCGCGTCTTTCCGCAGGAGCTGGACGCCGAAAACCTGAACGCGAAATACGACGTGCTGGTGTTCGTGGGCGGCGGGATACCTGGCGCGGGAGCCGGCGGCGGTCGTGGGGGTGGACAGCCCGCACCTGACGATGTGCCAGCCGAATACCGACCACACCTCGGTCGCGTGACGCACGAGACGACATTACCGCAGCTGCGCACGTTCATGGAAAACGGCGGCACAGTCGTGGCAATCGGATCCTCGGCGCCAAACTTCGCAGCGTTCCTGAAGCTTCCCGTCGAGAACCATCTGGTCGAGAATGGCCAGCCACTGCCGGAGTCAAAGTTCTATACGCCCGGATCGATCCTCGCCGCCCGGTTTGACCCGGCGACGCCGGTCACGTTAGGCATGGACGATCTCACGAACGTCTTCTTTGATGACAGTCCGGTGTTCCGTCTCGGCGCCGGGGCCGAAGCCACCGGCGTGAAGAAGCTGGGGTGGTTCGATACCAGGACGCCACTGCGCAGTGGATGGAGCTGGGGCGAGAGTTACCTGGAGAACGGCGTGGTCGCATTCGAGGCGCCGATCGGGAAGGGACGAGCGATCTTCTTCGGGCCCGAGATCCTCAAGCGCGCCCAGCCACATGGCACGTTCAAGTTGCTGTTCAATTCGATCGTCCGCTCCGTCACCCCATGACCGCGATCCGACCGAAAGTCCCGTAACACTCGTTTAACGCAGAGAACGCAGGTCAGTCTGTGAATCGCTATCGTCTGAAGCACTTTGCCGTTGTCGTGCTGCTGTCTCCTGCAATTGCGACGGCGCAAGGTCGATCGATTCGCGGCATCGTCGTAGATAGCGCTGGAAAAGGAATTCCGTTCGCCGTTGTTACGGCAACCGCTTCAGAACGATCTGTCGAGGCCGACGAGAACGGCCGCTTTCAGTTGCAGCTGGAGCAATCCGAGTCGTGCTCATTGTGGACGCGACGACTCGGTTTCCACTCCACGACACTCAAGCTGCCGTCCTGTCCAGACACCGCACTCCGTATTGTGCTCACCCGGGCTCCACGAGGAGACGGTGGTCCCCGGTGTGGTACTCGCTCCACTGAAGTGTGCGCCGCACCTAACGTGGCACGGTTGGAAACCATCAGCGCCGGCCAGACACACACCTGCGCGCTCGAACCTGACGGTACCGCATGGTGTTGGGGAGATGGCCAAAAGGGCGCTCTCGGGGACGGCTCAACCTCGGTGCACCGATGGCCCGAACGCGTCGTGACGAAACATCGATTCACCCAGATCGCGGCTGGAGGCAGCTTCACGTGCGGCGTTACGACAGACGGTAAGGTGCTTTGTTGGGGAACGAACGAGGTCGTCCCGAACTGGCCAAAGCCAGCCGTGCAGCCGGCGGAGGTCGGGTCGTTCGGCGCCGGGATACGCCTAACGGCGGGGCGGCGGCATGCGTGTGTACTCGATGGCGATGGACGGGCATCCTGCTGGGGATGGAACGTCGATGGGGAGACGGGAACCGGTTCGAGCGGAATTGCCTCGAGCCTGATCGCAACGCCGGCAGCTGTTGCCGGCGACCATCGCTTCGCGTCCGTCTCTGCAGGTTCCAATTTCACATGCGCAATAACCAGGACAGGACAGATGCTCTGTTGGGGCAACAATGTCGATGGCGTATTGGGTGGCCAGGCCGCAGAACGCTGCGGCGACGTTCAGCCCGTGCCCTGCAGTGCGCGCCCGGTTGAGGTCAGAACGCCTGAGCCGATGCGCCAGGTCTCGTCAGGCACATCACATGCATGTGCGATTGGGGTATCCGCCACGGTGTACTGCTGGGGCGCAAATGGACACGGCCAACTAGGACGAGTTGGCCCTACCACAACGACGCCACAACCACTGTCCAGCGCCGAAAAGCTCACGACTGTTGCAAGCGGCGGCATCGAAACATGCGCCATCACTACCAGCGGTGCGCTGTTCTGCTGGGGAGCAGACCCTCGGCGCCGAAACACGAATGATCTCCCTGCCGATGACGTGCGCCCACGGCTCGTTGCCCGTGACATCAGAGCCGTCAGCCTGGGACAGAGTCACTCCTGTGCGGTCACCAGAGCCGGTCGGGTCCTCTGCTGGGGCGATACAATCCTTGGCGCTTTCGGTTCGCGCTGATGTCCGACCGTACTATCGGTCCCCTGATTCAGGGTAACGCTCTCGTTCCTCGAGCAACGATTCGAGCTCGGCGATCACCCCGCCATCTTTCGGCCTGACGTGCGGATCACCTTGGCGTTTTCGACAAGGACGGCGTACGCATAGCCCGCACCGACTTGCTGATTTGTCCGGACAGTACCGGTGACTGTGACGGTGTCGCCGGCAGTCACCTTGTCGAGTGTCGTGACCGTGATGTCGAAGTCGCCCTGGATGACCGCGCCGGTCCCGTCCTGCAGATGCACCCAATTCCTTTCCATCACTCCTTCTGTGACTTTCACGGCAAGGCCGCGGATCGTCACGCGCTTGCCGTTAAGACCATCTCGTTCCGCCCACGTTTCTGCCACGGTGCGGGCATCCACACCGATGGCTTTCTCGACCTTCAGAAGGTCGATCCGTTCCGACGCAGGTGCTCCAGTGGCGTGAGGGTTGGTCGGAGCTGGGGAGCCACTCGGACCTGACGGCGCCAAGGTCCCGAAGTACACCTCGGGAAAGGTCCGCTTTAGTGAGGTGGACGCGAAGTTCTTCATCAACATCGCGCCAGAGACTGTGACACGCGATCCCCTGGTCACCGATCCTCCGTCGACCGCAGCCCACGCCTCACCGTTCTCCGTCTTGATCCGCAGGTAGAGATACGGAGGTGCAGCGATCTGCTCGAGGACAGTGCCCGTCAACGCGTCTTCGCGGCCGCGCGCCGTCTCGCCGAGAGGAACATTTCCAGACTGAGGGATCCTCTGGTCGCAGCCAGCGATGACGATGGTCAGGATGAAAAAGAGAGTCCGATGCACGCGGAGTACCTTGGGAACAGGACGCAACTCAACTCCATCAATCTGGCTCACGGGCGGGGGCGTCGCGTAGTGGAGTCCGGGCGCCGGCGTAGGGGAACTGCGGTCCTGTCAGTGGGGAAGCCCCGCACAACCGGCCGATTGGTCACTCGCCTCAAGCGTCCGCGAAGCATGTCAGCAAGCCTGTCGCCGCCGGCGGTCTGGAGGTGAAGAGCTGTCACCTTCAGTCAGTCGGATCACCGCGACGGCGAAGCTCCCGGATCGCCTCGAGCTCGATCAGCTGCTCGACATCTTTCGGCCGTTTTACGGCGCGCTTGGACGCAATCAGTGCGTCAAGCGTAAGTGACCTGAATTCAACCGCGCCGATCTTCACTCGTTCTGACTCCTTCACGGCCGCGTCATAGTCTCCGACTCCCGGAACGAGATCGAGCACGTCGATCGCACCCTTCTCTGTGGTCAAGGTCATCACCGGAGTAATCCGGAACTGTCGCTCGTCGAGTATGAAGGGAAGTCCAGGTTCTACGCCGCGGAGATATGGCTTCCACTTCTTCAAGAGTTTTACCAGGCGCTCGACATTGTCGGAGGCGGTGTCGTAGCAGATATCGATGTCGTTCGTGAATCGCGCTGAGCCCTGGATGGTGGCCGCAACTCCGCCAATGATCACGAAACGCACCTTCGCATTGACGAGGGCCTTGATGATGTCCTCGAACACGCTACTTCCCCAGGCGAACGGCCTTGCTGAATGCCATCATCCCATCGAGCTGCCGAAGCCGCTCACTTGGATGACGCTCCAGGTTCGCCTGGAGTAGAGTCACATCGAGTCCGTACCGTTTTGCGGCCGCAATTGGCGCGACGCGTCCCGGTTTTCGACCCGCGCGCCGAGGAGCGTGCTGAGTGGCGAGCTGCGAGCGGCGCGTAGCTATCGCCGCTCGGAGGCGTGGGACATCGACCAGAAGTTGGACGACACCAGATTCCTCGCGCGCACCGGCCGGCGAATGAAGGGCGGTAGTGGCAAGTTCCAGCGCCCTTGGAAGGGCGATACTGAACACTCGATTCAGGACCCGGATCAGGGCTAGACGCTCGGCGCCCTCGAGCGTATACCGCGCATCCAACCCAAGCAGCGCATTCGTATTCAGCACCCACTTCGCGGGCGCGTCGACCAGAGTCGCAAATTCCGCCAGTGTCATCTATGATATATAGTCTAATAACTAGACTATATTCAAGTCGCCCAGTATGCCGCCGCCGGCCAGAGTAATTCCAACTTCCCCCACCGACCGACGACGGCAACTGAGATCCGACACCAGCCTAACGAGCAATTTGCCGTGTGCCCTGGGCGAGCAGACTATGGCGGTCCGACAGGCAGCCGTCCAATCGCCAGGGGCCCGTGGACGCTGAACCGGGGTGAGACGCAAGGGTGCGTCGGCTAAGCACTTAGCGCATCGACAACGCGCACTGGGTCCGGCTTGGTAAACCCACGGCGGGGCCACGCGTGTCGGATCATCGACAAGCGTCGTAATACAGTCGATGCCTGCCCGTCTGCCCGCCTTCCCGTATGTCACCAACCGTCAACCTCACCGACCTTCAACTCGCCATCGTCCGCATCCTCTGGGAGCGCGGCGAGTGCACGGTGCTCGAGGTCCAGGAAGCGCTGGTGCCGGAGCGCAAACTTGCGCAGACCACCGTCGCCACGATTCTCACCCGACTCGAGAAGCGGAAGATCGTCCGGCATCAGGCGAAGGGACGACTCTTTGTCTACAAGGCGCTCGTCACCGAATCGCAGGTGCGCAGATCGATGGTCTCAGACCTCACCGCGCTCCTGTTCGACGGTTCACCCGCAGCCCTGATCAATCATTTGCTCTCCGAAAAGGAGATCAAGGCGAGTGATCTCGATGAAGTGAAGCGACTGATCGCCGATGCGGAACGGGGAGACGGCGATGTTGCCCGTTAGTTCGATGTACCGTGTGATCGGGTCGCTGCTGCACTCGGCGAATGTCGTGCTCGAGTGGCTCATCACGTACGCGATCCACAGCACGCTCCTCATCGGCGCACTACTCCTGCTGACGTCTACTTCATTCGGACGTCAGGCGCTGGGGAGAAATGGGTCGTGGCTATGGAGGTTCGCGCTGGTGGGCGCGCTGGTTACCGCTTCACTGCAGTCCATCCGATCCACCGCGCCGCTCTCCGGAACGCTGCGCCTCGATGGCGATACGCCGGCGCGCACAACGGTCCGCGTAGAGGTGAATCGCGATCGCACCGCGGTTGGGCCCAGTTACTCGGCAAGCCGCGCGCGCGACGAAAAAACGGTTGTGAAGTCGTCGATCAACGTGACTCCGGTGTGGCCGCTGATCGTGCTCGGAGCGTGGTTTGTCGTTGCGGCAGCGTTGCTCTGCCGGTTCCTGGTGGCCCGTGCGCGATTCCTGCGCACCATCGGACCGCGCACCAGCGCCGACCACACGCTTGCCGGGAACGCACTTCGACACTTGATGCAGGAAGGGCAAATAACCCGCGAGGTCCGGCTCACGATCTCTGATCGCCTGACGAGTCCTGTGGCGCTGGCCAGTGATGAGATCTGCCTTCCGTCACGGGCCATGTCAGAACTCGGCCCAGTTCGTATAGAAAGCATCCTCGCGCACGAGCTTGCGCACCTTGTGCGACGTGATCCGTTGTGGCTTACCCTGTCTCGAGTGATCGAGGCGCTGTGTTTTTTCCAGCCGCTCAACATCCTCGCCCGTCGCCGGATGCAGGAATCGGCGGAATTCGCCAGCGATGCGTGGGCATCAGCGCGAGTCGCGCGGCCACTCGACCTCGCGCATTGCCTGGCCCGGGTCGCGGAATGGACGATCGCCGCTCCGCGAATGCTCGTGCCAGCAATGGCAGAACATCGCGGCGGAGTCCTGGTTCGGCGCGTAGAGCGCCTGACGACTGGTCGGGTGATTCCGGAGGAAACGCCAGGACGCGCGTTGCGGCTCATGGCTGCGATGTCGCTGGTTGCATTGATCCTGCTTGCGCCGCGCGCGGCGATCGGAGCCGATGTTCCGACGGGTCAGTTCAACGCAAGACTTTCCGAGACCGCCAACCTCTTCGTGCTTCGCAATGGCAGCGCACCGCTGGTCGGGCCTGGCGGGGAACGCGTTGAAGCCGTGATGCTCCGCTTGCGGCAACCATAGCTTCGCGCGCGCGCGAATCCGAGGGCTCGAAGCGAGATGTGAAAACCATGGAACATCGATCGTACGGATTACGCGAATTTCACTGATTCAACCCAACGGGTTGGTCCCTGCGTGATTCGTGAGATCCGTCTGAATCGTTTTTCAATGGTTTTCATGAATCTCTCGTGACTTTCGCGGACCGCTCAGGGTTTGCTCAGCCTTGGCCGGAGAGCGAGATTTCCTCTCCCCGCTAACCCCCAGTGCCCCATGAATCGCCGAGACTTCTCCCTTCGCCTTGCCGGCGCCGTCGGCGCGCTTTCGCTCGGCAACACTCGCCTCGGCGCGGAAACGCTCCGGCGCCCGACCAGGACGCAGGCGACCAGCGCACTTCGAGTGAACGGTGATCGGATCAACGCCCATCTCACCGCGCTGTCCGAGTTCGGCAAGAACCCATACGGCGGTGTGAGCCGCACCGCGTACAGCGAGGCGGACAAGAAAGGTCGCGACTACGTGATCGGGTTGATGCGCGAGGCGGGCCTCGAGACAACCATCGACGTCGCCGGCAACATCATCGGCAAGCGCGCCGGATCGAACCCGGCATTGAAGCCGTTGCTGTTCGGTTCACACATCGACTCCGTGCCTGACGGTGGGAATTATGACGGCGACGTGGGCGTGTTGTCCTCCATAGAAGTCGCCCGCACGCTGAAAGAGCGTAACGTCACGACGCGACACCCGCTCGAGATAATCATTTTCCAGAACGAGGAAGGTGGAACGATTGGCAGCCGGGCATTCGTCGGACACCTGCCGGACAAGGACCTCGACCAGGTCGCGAAGAGCGGCAAGACACTGCGTGACGGCATCCGGTTCATTGGCGGCGATCCCACGAAGCTGGGCACGTTGCAGTGGAAGACCGGGGATTACGCTGCGTATGTCGAGCTGCACATCGAGCAGGGCGGCACACTGGACGCTGAAGGACTGAACATCGGCGTCGTCGAAGGGATCGTGGGAATCGGCTGGTGGGACGTGACCATTGACGGTTTCGGCAACCACGCCGGCACGACCCCGATGGACAAGCGTCGCGACGCGCTCATGGCCGCGGCCAAGTACGTCCAGATGGTGAATCGAGTCGTAACGTCGGAACCGGGACGGCAGGTCGGCACGGTCGGGCGGATCCAGGCCTTCCCCGGTGCGCCTAACGTGATTCCAGGGCAGGTGCAGGCGACCTTGGAGATTCGCGACCTCGACCAGGCGAAGATCGTTCGCCTCGCAAAGAAGGTCATGGACGAGGCAACGAAGATCGGCGCCGAGAATGGCACGACGTTTACGTTCAAGGAGACGTATCTCAGCACGCCGGCGATGATGAACACGGACGTGCAGAAGGTCATCGACAGTGCCGCCAAGGGCCTGAACATGACGACAAAGTATCTGCCCAGTGGGGCTGGCCATGATGCCCAGTACATGGCGCAGATCACGCCGACGGGCATGATCTTCTGCCCGAGCGTGGGCGGTGTGAGTCACTCACCGAAAGAATTCACGAAGCCGCAAGACGTGGTGAATGGGGCCAACGTTCTGCTGCAGACCATGCTTGCGCTTGATGCGAAATGAGTTGAAAAGTGGCCGGCGCAACGCGCAAAGAGTCGTTGTCCTCCTCCTCTCGGCGCTGACGGTCCTAACCGCGAGCGTCTCACACGCGCAGACCGGCATTGGCGAGCGCGCGCCGCTGATCCGCGCCACGCCGGCGGGGAACATCACGCGTGCGACGCGCATAACGCAGGCACCTGTCCTCGACGGGCGTGATGATGAAGAAGTCTGGCGCGACGCGATTCGCGTCGACGAATTCCGGCAGGTCGAGCCGGCCGAGGATGGCGAGCCGGCATTCCCGACTTCGGCGCGTGTTGTCTACGACGATCGGTTTCTCTACGTCTTCGTCCGTGCCCACGATCCACACCCTGACAGCATCGTCGGCCGCCTCAGTCGCCGGGATGTCGGCACCAACTCCGACCAGATCGGGCTGATCATCGATGCGTATCATGATCGACGCACCGGTGTCCAGCTTGCGGTGAATCCGGCTGGTGTGCGGTTCGATGCAGTCGTCTTCCTCGACAACCAGACTGACGCCGCCTGGGACGGCGTGTGGGAAGCGGCGACGCGCGTCGATTCCGCCGGATGGACCGCTGAATTCCGGGTGCCGTTCAGTCAACTCCGTTTCAACGACCAGCCGGAACACATCTTCGGCTTTGCCGTGTACCGCGACATCGGGCGCCGCAACCAGAAGGACGCGTGGCCGCCGACGTATCGGGCCTCTCGTCAGGCAATGATGTCGCAAATCGGAACACTCGAAGGGCTGAGCGGAATCCAGCGGTCGTCGAAGCTCGAGTTATTGCCGTTCGTGACGACGTCAAACCTCACCGAGTCGCGGCCTGACGGCTGGGCGCATCCGCAGCGCGCGGCGATGGGGCTCGACATGAAGTACGGCATCAAGGAGAATCTCACGCTCGACGCGACGATCAATCCCGACTTCGGGCAGGTCGAAGCGGATCCCGCCGTCCTGAACCTCACCGCGTTCGAGGTGCGCTTCGAGGAACGCCGGCCGTTTTTTCAGGAAGGCGTCGGCATGTTCCGGTGTCAACCGTGTCAGGGAATCTTCTACCCCCGACGCATCGGCCGTACGCCGCAACTGCGATCGAATGCCGGTGACCCGTTATTCACCACGATCCTCGGCGCCGCAAAGCTCACCGGACGGTTCGGCGGCGGCTTCAATCTTGGCGTCATTGAGGCAGTGACGCAGCGTGAAGTCGGTGTTACCGGCAAGACGGTTGAGCCGCAGACGAATTATCTGATCGCCCGAGCGTCACGTGACCTGCGCGGCGGAAGCAGTTCGATCGGCCTGATCACAACCGCCGTCAACCGCTTGCTCGATGGCGACACGGAAGACTTTCTCCGTCGCAATGCGAACATGGCGGTGCTCGAAGGATTCCATCGCTTCGCCGACGACAAATACGAATTCGGCGCGTATGGCGGTCGCAGCATCGTCTCCGGCACTGAAGAGGCAATCGCACGTACGCAGCTCAGCTCCGTGCACCTGCACCAGCGACCAGACGGTGACGTGGAGTTCGATTCAACCCGCACGAGTTTATCAGGTGG
>DASRPK010000210.1:0-8062 GCA_035646395.1 Gemmatimonadaceae bacterium
TGCGGCCTGAGCCGCGTTCCCTTCCCCGCCAGCGGAATGATCACCTTCATGGCGCGTTCGTCCCCTCGCGACCATAACGATCCTTCAGCCTGACGACATCATCCAGCTCCGGCGTGGACACCTCGAGGATATCACAGTCCGTGACGGCTTCCATGTAGTGGATCGTGCCCGCCGTTATGCGGAACGCTTCGCCAACCTTGAGGCGCACATCAGCCATGTCGGGAATCGGGCTCCGTCCGGCAACGGGCGTTTCACCGGTACCGGCGGTCCTGTGGGGGCCCGGGGCATGGGGCATGGGGCTTTGTGAATGTGAACTCTGCACCCAGTACTTCAACTCTCCGGACAGCAGATACACCGTTTCGTCTTTCCGATTGTGATACTGGACCGACAGTGCGTGTCCGGCTCTGATGTGAATGATCTTCCCGACGTAGCGATCAGTCTTGGCCCAGATGGTCTCATGACCCCAGGGCTTGGGAACAGTGGTGATCTCTACTCGACCGCTCATGACGAGTGACTCGTGGGGGTGTCCGTGCCCCATGCCCCATGCCCCATGCCCCGTACCTTCATCGCGCCGAAACGATTCGTGCCTTGAGCGTCTTCAGTCTCTTCCGTACCGACCCATCGAGCACGCGATCACCGACGCGCACGATGACGCCGCCGAGTATCGCCGGATTCACGTCCATGTGGGGCACAACAGTTTTCGAGAACGCACGCGTGAGCTGCGCAGCAATCACATTGCGATCGGTTTCCGATACTTCACGCGAGAGAGTGACCTGCGCGTGCACCCGATTGCTGGTCTCGTCCACGAGGTTGCCGTATTCGATCGCGATCTGCGGCAGCAACATCTGGCGGCGGTTCTGTACCAGCTTCTGGATGAACCGCACCATCAGCCTCGGCAAGCTGTCTGCGAAGGCCTTTCCGATTACGACGTTTTTTTCGGCAGCCGAAATCTGCGGCGCGGCGAGAAAGTTCCGCAGTCGTATGTCACTCTCCACGGCGCTCACCACGCCATTCAGCGCCGCACCCCAGCCCTCGAGTGCATCCGCCTTGCGAGCGAGAACTAGCAATGCCTCGGCGTAATTCCGCGCGATCGTCGTAGCGCGCATTTATGCTTTCCCGCCTATCGAGACCGAACTCAGGTAGTTCTCGACGAGCTTCCGGTTGGCGTCGCTGTCGAGGTTCCGCTCGATCACCTTGCCCGCGCCGGCGATTGCGAGATCGACCGCCTCGCGACGCAGCGCCGCGATGGCGTTGGTCTTCTCGGTCTCGATGGCGCGACGCGCACCTTCGAGCATTTCCTGTTGCTGTGTCTTCGTCTGTTCCAGCAGGTCGTTGCGCAGCTTTTCGGCGGTGGCGCGGCCATCGGCGATCATCTTCTGCGCCTCGGAACGCGCCTGCTCCAGCTGGGCGCGGTGGTCAGCAAGGACGCGAGCGGCTTCCTCACGATCACGCTTGGCATCGTCGATGGCTGCCTGCAGCGATCGCTCGCGCGCCTCCACCGCGGACAACATCGGCTTGAAGGCAAAACGCGACAGCACGACCAGCAGGATCGCGAAGATGACGATCGTCCAGAACATGAGGCCGCCGTTAGGCGAAAGCAAGTCCGCCTTCCCTTCCTGAAGGGCGACCGTCAACAGCGTGTATCCGTTCATAAACCGGATGGGGGATGTGGGATGTGGGACGTGAGAGAATTCAACCGACGGCCGACCCCGGGGCCAACCGCCGGCACATACTTAGAAGAGGACCTTCCCCTGGATAACGAACGCGATGACGGCGCCGAAGAGCGCGACGCCTTCGATGAGTGCGGCGAGAATCAGCGCGGCCGTCTGGATACGACCAGCGGCCTCGGGCTGACGGGCCATGCCTTCAACCGCCGACCCGCCGATTCGACCGATGCCGATACCGGCGCCGATCGTTGCGAGACCGGCACCGAGACCGGCACCGACCAGCGCGAGACCCTTGCTGTTGTCCGCTGCCGCCTGCGCAACCGCGGTGAGCATTGGAACGATTTCCATTGCGTGCTCCGAACAGTTTTTGTGAATCGTTTTCGCTCCGCGACGCCACGTCGGCCGTCGCTTCCCGTCACCGAGGCCCGGGCCTCAACGGGATTCCCGGATCATTCGATCCGGTACGTTATCGCACGGAGTAGAGCGAGGGTTCCGCGCGTTTGCATCAACTGGTGAATCGTGAATCGTTAGGTACCCGTTTACCCGTTTACCCGTTTACCCGCTTACCCGTTTACCCGAGTTAGTGATGCGCCACCCTCATCTGCCCGATGAACACGGAAGTGAGCAGCGTGAAGATGAACGCCTGCAAAAACGACACGAAGATTTCGAGCAGCATGATCGCCACTGCCATGAGCAGCGGCGCGAAACCAATTGGCAACTTGAATGCGAAGATCAGCCCGATGAACGCCAGCACGACGATGTGACCCGCCGTCATGTTCGCGAACAGACGGATCGCCAGCGCGAATGGCTTGGTGATCTTGGAGACCATTTCGACAGGCGACATGATCAGGAACATGATCACGCGCATCACGATGTTCATGTCCTTGTTCCAGTAGAACACAGTGTTCAGGTAGCCGAGGCCCTGCGCGCGTATGCCCGAGATCTCCGTCACCAGCAGCGACAGGACCGCCATCGTCGCCGTTACCGATACGTTGCCGGTCGCGGTCGAGCCATAGGGGATGAGGCCGAGCAGGTTCGCGAACAGGAGGAAGAAGAATACCGTCAATAAGTACGGCGCGTACCCTTCGCCGTGGGGGCCCACGTTAGGCACAATCACTTCGTTGCGGATGTACAGCACCATCGCTTCGAGTCCGGCCGCAAAGCCTTTCGGGCGGCCGACGGCGTGCGTGTGCTTCCTATGCGCCCGCGCGGTGCCGATCAGGACGATCATCGCCAGCGACGCCGCGATGAAGAGCATGAGCACGTGTTTCGTCGGCGAGAGCTGCAGCGCGAAACCGCCGATGTGCACCGGATCCCAGAGCGGACCGCAGGTGTGATCCGCATTCTGCCGGCCGAGACAGAAGTGTTTCGCGAACGGCGGCTTCCAGTACGGCACCTCGATGTCGTAGCTGTCCGTGATATGCGGCGTGATGATGTCGACTTCGGCCGGCGTCGCATGTTCGGCGGCCGGCGTCGCATGCTCCTGCGGGGCCGCGGCGGGCGGCGCCGCGTGCGTCGTGTCCTGTATCGCGGCCTGAGGAACCGGCGCGGGCTCATGGCCCTGCGCCTGAAGAATCACGGCCGAAAGGGGAAGCGTCAGCGCGAGAAGCAGAGTCCGCAGGCGCGTCATGTTTTGAGAAAGAGTGGTTCGATCAGTGTCGACACGAACAGGAACATCGCCAGGCCCAGCAACGAGGAGGAAATCGGGAGTCCGAACGCCGGTACCGCGAACAGGCCGAAGGCCAGCAGCACCACGAAACGTAACCCGATCCCGATTCCCCACCCCGCCATCACGTTCTGCCGCCGCGCGAACTCGCGCGCGATGGCGAACGCCACCATCTGCACCACGAACGCGACCACCGCGGCGATGCCTAACGCGCGCCTCGACGTCGTGTCCCTGAACAGCAGCACCGCAATCACCCAGGCGGCGCCAATCGCCGCCGCGCAGGCCGCCGCAAAGAGGAATGAGCGTTTCATCGCTTCTTCCGGAGGTTCCGCGCTTCATCTTCACGCCGTTGCTGTTCCATCAGCTTGCGGTAGATGGAGTAGAAGCTGGCCCCGGCGCCAACGAAGACGAACACCATCAGGAAGAGCGGCTCGGTTCCCAGCTTCCTGTCCAGCCACTGACCGGCCAGCAGGAACAGGATGACCGAAATCGCAAACTGGAGACCCATGCCGGCCGCGGCCCCAGCGCCGGACACCTTGGGAACTGGCGAGGGGGTTTCGGAGCCAGGCTCAGGATTCAGCGGGCGCTCCGGGTCCATTGCGCGCGGGAATCTAGGACTTTGTGAAATTTTTCGCAAGCAACGCGAGTCCACACCAACTTTGTGACTGTAGACATTTCCGCGTCGCTCCGTCACCTAACGTATGAATCGTAGAACGTGGCCTCTGTCATAGAGTTATGTGATCTGCGTCCATTGACTCCGCTTCAGGTGATCACTAAGTTCGCTGAAGCTTTTGAAAACTTCCACAGCACCACTCTCTAATGAGGGTGGGTTTCCAGGGACTGCGCCGCCCGAATGAATCGCACTGTCGTATTAGCCCTGATTCTGCTAGCCACGGTCGCCTATGCCTGCGGCCCCCGGGCGCGGTCCGCTGAACCGGAACGGGCGCGGTCGAAGACGGTGGAGGGTCCACCCATCCTGTCCCAGCTCGACGTGAAGATCCGCGACGGGATCGAGTTTGCGTTCCGCGTCACAAACAACGAGCCGCGGAAAATCGAGCTGCTCTTCCCCTCCGGCCAAACCCACGACTTCGTCGTCGTCGACTCACTCGGCCGCACGGTCTGGCGCTGGAGCGAAGGGCGGATGTTCACCCAGGCGTACCAGAACAAGTTTCTGGCGTCCGGCGACTCGTTCACTATTGAAGGCGCGTGGCGCGCCGAAGTGCCGCCCGGGAAATACGTGGCCGTGGCCTCGCTCAAGAGCGAGAACAAGCCGGTCGAGCAGCGCGTAAGCTTCGAAGTGCGATAAGGACAGCTTACAGCGCCAACCGCAAAGCCCAGGACGCGTTGCGCTTGCGCTTTTCAACCAATTTGCGCCCTGACCAAGTCGGTACACGCCATTAGTTTCTCCCGCTTCCCCGCTTCGAAACGGACCGGCGCAATTGACTACCCAAGCGACCCCAACGCGCACGACCGATCACGACGTCGAGCTGCTGCAGAAACTTGCGGTGGCGCGGAAGGCGCTCATTCAACAGATCGGCCGCAAAATCGTCGGTCACCAGGAGGTCGTGGAGAATCTCGTCGCGGCGATCCTGGCCGGCGGCCACGTCATGATCGTCGGCGTGCCCGGTCTCGCGAAGACGTTGTTGGTGCAGACCGTGTCCGAAGCGCTCGACCTTCAGTTCTCGCGCGTGCAGTTCACGCCCGACCTGATGCCGAGCGACATCACCGGGGTGGAGCTGCTGGAAGAGGACCACGCGACCGGTCATCGCATCTTCAAGTTCGTAAAAGGGCCGATCTTCGGGAACGTGGTCCTGGCGGACGAGATCAACCGCGCCCCGCCAAAGACGCAGGCGGCGTTGCTGCAGGCGATGCAGGAGCGGACGGTCACCGTGTCGGGACAAACGTACAAGCTGCCGGCGCCGTTTTTCGTGCTCGCCACACAGAACCCGATCGAACAGGAAGCAACGTATCCGCTGCCCGAGGCGCAGCTCGACCGGTTCATGTTCGAGTTGCGCGTGCACTACCCCTCTATTGAAGAGGAAGAGCGCATCGTGTCGCTGACGACGACCGACATCGAGGCGCAGATCCAGCCGGTGTTGAGCGGTGAGGAGGTGCTGGCGTTGCAACATCTCGTCCGTCGGATCCCGGCCCCGCCGTCGCTGGTGAAGTACGCCGTGCAGATCGCCCGTTCCACACGTCCCGGCGACCCTAACGCGACGCCCGACATCAAGAAGTTCCTGAGTTACGGCGCAGGCCCGCGCGCGTCGCAGTACCTGGTGTTAGGCGCCAAGGCGCGAGCGGCGATGGATGGCCGGTCGGTTCCCGACTTCGACGACATCCGCGCGATCGCGATGGCCATCCTTCGTCACCGCGTGGTGGTCAACTTCCAGGCCGAAGCCGAAGGTATCGGTGCAGACGTGCTCGTGGAGCAGGTGCTGAAGGGCAAGTAGAACGGTCCGAATGCAACGCGGCCGGCGACAGTCAGCGAGTTGCTATCGCGCTCATCGAATGCTCGAAGCTACGCCGCTATCTTATGTCGAAACCGGCTGAGTAGTCGACGCCAATCGTGGCGCGCTCTTCGTCATTGATCCTGGAACGGTACGTTACGCTTACGCGATACGTTCCCGGACGCGATGCGCCCGCTACGTGCGCGATGAAATGGTATTCCTGGCCGGGACGGAGTAGCACGAAGCGCGTGCCTTCGATGGCGACAGCCGTTTCGACGGCAGCCCAGACATTTTCGCCGTTCTTTCGTTCGATCGCACCGTCGGAGCCGTATGCGATCAGCAACGGATCCTGCTCGAGGGAACTGTTGAACGCGTCGCCGATGCTGGAGTAGACCGGGCTACTCCCGGTATTCTTGATCTTCCCTCGAATGCCCTGCGTTTGCGCTTCTTCCCACGTGTACGTCGCTCTGTCCACCGTGACGACGACCGTACCGGGGGCGGTTATCGCGTTCGTCAACGGCAGCGTGTCGGTGGGCGCGTCGCAGGCCGTCACAGCGACGCCAGCGAACAACAGGGCGTGGATTCTCGACATACGACATCACTCCGGAGGGACTGTCTATACGGGAGACACGGCGGCGAGGTCGCACCCCGACCCTGAGCGACTACTCGCGTACGGGTGCGGAAAGCGACAACGGCGGCTGACTTCGGGATGAGAGGCCAAGGTGATAACGCAGGAACGCCAGGGTCTGCGCAATCACTTCCTTTGTGCGCTCCGAATGATGCTGGGTCTCGAATCCATGACCGCCCTCTGGGTGATTCACTATGGCAAACGGATAGTTTGCCGCCAATGCAGCCGGTACAAATTGATCGATCGACTTGTTCACGTCCGGGATTTCATCTTTTCCCGCGCGGACGATCAGCAGTGGCACCGGCCTGCGCGACGCTGATACCTGCAGGACAGGAGAAAACTCGTTCAGCGTCTCCGTTGTCTCCAATTGCTTGTGAAACTCCATCTCCCTCATGTCCATGAAGGGAACCACGCCAACGACACACTGGATGTGACGTGGAGCGTCGACCAGATAGGGCGTCATGAGTGGTCCGCCAGCGGAGTACACGACGAGGCACAGACGCTCTGGATCGACACCAAGTGTCGCGGCGTTCCGATGCACAAAATCAATCGCGGCGGCGACATCCTGAGCACCACGCTTCAGTCGCATGTCGGGAAATCCGACCCGATGCGTGAATACGATGCCAACGAAGCCGGACGCAGCCGCCAATCGGCCTCGCGCCTGGAATCCTCCCCAGTCTTTGGGACGATATTGGACGCCGGTGCCGCCATGAACATAGAGCACCGCCGGCCTGCGCTCGCCCCGGCGCGCATCGAGCGGCTCGTAGACGTCCATCCTCACCAGAGAGTCATCGGTCTGCGTGTAGGCGATGTTCTCGCGAACCCGCACGCGCTCCATGCCCGGCACCGACACCACCAGGGGACGCATGAGTTGACTCTCTCGCGCATCCTGCATGTTTACGCCAGGGTTCGGCCGCATCCAGGACGGAAGTGGAGCCTGCGCCGATGCGCTGGCCGAGACCGCAGCTGTGACGACGGCGATTCTGAGAAATTGGATCATGGGTGCGCCCGGATCGCAGGTTGACGCGGTTTGCGGCAGTTACTTTCCAAATCTGAAGCGACAGCCAAAGCACCTGCTAGCATGTTCTTGCTTTGTTCTGGCCGAATTGCGTCGTGTCGTTGCGTACCACAGCTGCTGCTACCTGAAATGAGCGGCATTCGCTGACTCGGTCACTCGGAACGTCTCTTGCCGGCGCCGAGACCAGCTTAGTGGCGGCGTTTATTCACGGTCGCATAATACCTAACGAGTTCGGGGAACATCGCCTCGAACGCTTCTTCAGGCCATTCCTTGCCTTTGGGCTTGTCGAGATCGATCATCGGCAGCTCCAGCGGTACGCCTGTTCGCTGCAGATGCGCCTCCTGGATCATCCAGACGCAGGCGCCATCCGGAAGCTCCGGGTCGGCAGGAACATGCAGGGCCGCCCGGGCGGGGTCCTTCACGGCGAGGTCGAGCAGCCCGGGATCGCCCTGCAGGATCAGCCAGGCGCGGAATTCTTCGAATGCATCGTCCGAACAACCGCCTCTCGCGGCGTAGGCGAGCGCCCACACGTTCCAGTGGTAAAGCTTCCTCATGTTCCTGGCATACAGGGAACCGAAGCGCTTGATGTCCGCGGCCTTGAAGGCGCGTAGTAACTCGCCGAGGACGGCAAGCTGT
>DASRPK010000211.1:0-3892 GCA_035646395.1 Gemmatimonadaceae bacterium
GACGCCGATGATGGCCACTGTGATCGCGATGACCTGCGCGAGCGTCAGGCCCATGACGAACCGATCGTCCTTGGCCCGAAAGAACTCGATGAAGAAGCGTTCGGCGCCGGCCAGCACGAGGTACATCCCGAACAACCAGCCTTCGGCGTTTTTGTGCGCGCGAAAGCGCCAGAGGATCATGAACATCGCGAATCCGAGCGCCGTCTCGTAGAGCTGCGTCGGATGCACCGCGAGCACCGTATCCGGACTGACGCCCTCGGGGACCGGTGTTCCGAACAGGCGAGTCATGTTCTCTGCCGTTGATGCAGGCGCCCCTTCAGGGAACATGACGGCCAGGGGGCCATCCCACGGCTTCCCGTAGTCATCGCCCACTGCCCAGCATCCTGTCCGCCCAACGGAGTACCCGGCTGCGATGGCGATGCCCGCGACATCGGAGAAGCGCGCGAAGTTGAGCTTCTTGTGCCGGATCACCAGCCAGCAGGCGATCACCGAGCCGATGAAGCCGCCCCAGAAAACAAATCCCGCGCGTCCCCACAACGCCGACCAGTCCTGCACGACGATGCCGGCGTAATACAACTTGCCGCCGACGAGCGTGCCGATGACGCAGGCGAGAATGAGGTCGGGAATCGCGTCGGCTTCCCTCTGATAGCCTCGTCGCATCAGTTCATGCTGCGATATGATCTGCGCGATAACGAACGCGAGCAGCACAGCCAACCCGAAGCCCGTGACTTCGTGCGGCCAAAAGGGAAGCGGAATAACGAACGGATGGTGAACGATTGGCATCAAGTGCGGGCTAAGTGCTGATTGCTGCTTACTGGGGCTGGGTGCTGCTTGCCGGTGCTGGTCCTAACCAGGCGTTCTCAATTTTCAATCTGCAACCTGCAATTTGCAATTTGCAATTCTGTAATCACCCGCTGCCTAACGCCTTACTGGCATACGCATTCAAGCTCCAATCATCCCGGCGGCCGCGTTCTGCATGAAACAACCCCGCCCGGGCAATCATGGCGGCATTATCAGTCGCCAGCCGGACCGATGGAGCGTACACCTCGGCGCCGACGTCGGCCAGCCGCGTCCTGATTTCCGCGACCAGCGCCTGGTTGCAGGCGACCCCTCCACCCAGGACAACCCGTTCCCGTTCGTGCTGCTCAGCAGCCCTACGGACCTTCTCGGCGAGCGTTTCGATCAGCGCGTCCTGAAATCCGCGGGCAATATGCGCGGCATCACGCTCGATGTTGTCAGAGTCGCGAACGGCGTTCAGCACCGCGGTCTTCAGCCCACTGAACGAGACATCATAATAGTCGTCATCCCCGGGACGCTGGTTCCGACGAACCATGGGTCGGGCAAAGCGGAATCGCGATGAGTCACCATCGCGAGCAAGTCGCTCGATATGCCTGCCGCCAGGGTACGGGAGGCCAAGCAGTTTGGCGACCTTGTCGAACGCCTCGCCCGCCGCATCATCACGGGTCGCGCCGAGCACGTTGTAATCGCCCCAGGCGGGCACGTCGACAATCATGGTGTGACCGCCGGAGACGAGCAGTGCGGTGAACGGTGGGACCGCATTCGCATGCTCGAGCGATTGCGCGAACAGGTGTCCCTCCATGTGGTGCACGCCCAGCACCGGTTTGCCGGCGCCGAACGCGAGCCCCTTTGCATAGGAAACTCCGACGAGCAGAGCTCCCACGAGACCAGGCGCGTTGGTCACGGCCACGACGTCCACATCCTGGAGCTCGATGCCGGCCTCCGACATCGCGCGATCGACCACAGGCACGATCGCGGTGACATGCGCGCGCGACGCGATTTCGGGGACAACGCCGCCGAAGACGCGGTGCACGTCCTGCGAGAGGATGACAAGCGACCGCTGTGACACCTGGTCACCGGTTCCGGATACGACGGCGGCCGATGTTTCGTCGCAGGAGGTTTCGATGCCGAGTACAATCACGGGTGAATCGTGAATCGTGGATCGTGAATCGTCACGGCAGGCGCCTAACGCGCTGCGGACGACCCGGACGCCGGCACCGGGACGCCAAGCAGCTGCGCAACGAGAGCCCGATTGGCTGGAGAGTTCCAGTCGGATGCGCCGGCGACCCGCTTCCTGATCAGGCCATCGCGACCGATGAGGTACGTCGCAGGAATTCCGCGTGCCTCGTAGTCGGATTCCACCTTGCCCGATCCCTCGTGCAGTACCTCGAATGTGAGTCCCTTGCGCGCCACAAAATCGCGGATGCGCTGCTCGAAACCGGGATCGTCAACAGCAATCGCCACCACCTTCAGTCCGGCGGTCGCGAAGTCGTCATGCAGCGCCTGGATCGACGGCATCTCCAATTCGCAGGGTCCGCACCACGTCGCCCACAGGTTCAGCAGCACCACCTGGCCACGATAGTCGGCGATTCCACGCGCGACTGGCTGCGCATCCAGCGTGACGGCACGGAAGTCGGGGGCGGGTGCGCCGGGCGCGACCCGCGATTCCGCCAGCTCGAACGCTCCCGAATACGCAAGGGCCGCCGCGGCACCTGCCACAACAACGGCAGTGACGATCACGCCGCGGTTCACGCCTGCTCCGAGCAGCGGGCACGCAATTCACGAATCTCTGCTGCCGTATCCGACGCCGTGAAGACCGCGTTGCCAGCGACGAACGTATCAGCGCCCGCTCGCCAGCACCGCGTGATCGTGTCACGCGTGACGCCACCGTCCACCTCCAGCGCGGCCGATGATCCGACCGCACTGAGGAGCTGCCGCGCTCGTGCGATCTTCTCCACCGATCCCTCGATGAACTTCTGGCCGCCGAAACCCGGATTCACCGACATAACGAGCAGCAGGTCGATGTCCCGCGCCACGTCGCGAAGCGACTCAACCGGTGTCGATGGGTTGATTGCCACCCCGGCCCGGCAGCCGAGCTCGCGAATCCGGTGCAACTGCCGATGCAGGTGCGGAGCGGCTTCCTGGTGGATCGTCAACACATTCGCACCGGCACCGACGAACGATTCAAAGTACTTCTCGGGCTCGACGACCATCAGGTGCACATCGAGCGGGAGCTTCGTCAGCCGCCGAAGCGTTTCGATCACCTTCGCGCCAAACGTCAGGTTCGGAACGAACCGGCCGTCCATGACATCGACGTGCATCCAGTCCGCACCGCCGTCTTCACAGCGCGCGACGTCTTCGGCAAGCCGGCCGAAGTCAGCGCTCAGCACCGACGGCGCGATGCGCACGGTCATGGTCTGCCCGAAATTCGAATCGAAATGAACGCCGATGCCGTCACGGCGCTTCCGGCCGACGGTACCTGACTTACCACGAGGCCGGCCGGCAATGCACTCGTCGAATCATACGTCGTCTCGGCGATCTTCAACCCAAGCTGCTCGAGTGCGGCACGCACCTCGAACAGCTCCCGCCCGATGATGTCGGGCATCAGCAGCTCCGACGGCCCCGTGCTGACGACGATCTCGACCGGCGTGCCCTGTGGCACCTGTTGCCCGGCGTCAGGCTGCGATGACAACACCATGCCTCGGGCCTGCGACCCCGGGCGCTCGATGACCTGCCCGATCTCGAGATTCGCGGTCCGCAATGCGGCAATCGCGTCGTCGCGCGACATCCCCGAGACGCTCGGCACCGCAACCCGGAGTTGCCCGGCCGAGATGTCGAGGGTCACGACGACCTCGGGCCCCACTGCCGTCCCGGCGGCCGGCGTCTGCGCGAGTACATAACGACGCGGCGCGGTCAGGGATGGCCGCGTCTCGCCTAACGCGGCACGCAGTCCGGCCTCGGCCAGCTTCCGCTCGGCTTCGTCGAAGCGGAGTCCAACCACCGGTGGCACGACGGAGCTCGGCGCCGGTCCGGTGTCCGGTAGCAACACCACCGCCACGAGCAGCCACGCCACGGAAAATGCGGCGAAGGCGAT
>DASRPK010000212.1:0-2033 GCA_035646395.1 Gemmatimonadaceae bacterium
CTCACGGTGTGGGAACCGAGTGAGCTCCACCACGGTGTATCAGTGTTTTCGATTCGTTCGCTGACATCCCCGTCACCTTCGTGCCACAATTCCAGGAAGTACGCGCCGGTGGGTTCCTCGGCAGCGTCCCACTGGTTGTCCGGCGGTGCACCGGCAAGGCCCTGCACTTCAGTGCGTTCATCCTGATCGCGAACTTCCGATGCCGCTGTCATCAGGTCGGACGCAGTGACGACGCCAACAACCTGGGATCCGGCGACGACAGGTGCGCCGGTGACGTGTTTCGCGGCCAGCGATTCCATCGCGTCCCTGATCGTGACCTCGGGTGCGAGCGTGAGCAGGTCCGTCGTCATGATGTCGCGCAGTCGAAGCATGAGTCCCTCCCATCGCGATTTGATCATTGTGATACACGCGCGCGCGTGTGAGGACGCGCTTCGTTCGGCGGATCTTGGTTGGGCCTGTTTCGGACTGGCGCTTCAGTCAGCTTGCGCGTGAGTTTGCCATCTCTTTAGCGCAACTCGTCACGCAAGCTCGCCAGCTTGTGAACGAAAGTCGCATCTTGCTCACAACGCCGACTCTGGAGGAGCAATGCGATTCGCACTCTGTTTGTCTCTCGTCGCGATTTCATCACCCCTTGCGGGGCAGTCAGCGCCCGATGCGCCGACCGAGCGTGGCAGCAGGATCATTGGCGGCACAGCGAGCGTGTCGCACACGAGTGGGGGTGGAGGCTCGACCGGGATCAGTGTGGCGCCGAGCCTTCTTTATTTCCTCGCTGACCGCGTGGCACTTGGCGGCGGAGTCGGACTCGGTTACTCCGACCACGAGAACGGGAGTACCACGAGCTGGCGATTCGGCCCCGAGGTTCGTTTCTACTTCGGTCCTTCCACCAGCAAGACTCTCCCTTATATCGGCGCGGCGGTCCAGGTCGGGTCAAGCAGTTCAGATGTTGACGACGGCCCTGGCGCGGGAAGCCTGGATGCCTCGTTCTGGGGTCTCGAAGGGGTTGCAGGCCTGACGCTCATGATCTCGCGCCAGGTGGGTATCGCCGGTGAGGCATTCATTCAGCGCGACGAGCAGACCTTGGAGACCGCGCTGGCGGATGTCACGACGAACACAACGCGCTTTGGACTTCGATTCGGAATTGCGGCGTTCGTGTTCTGACCGTTGTCGGGCAGTTGTGTGAACTCTCCCCAAGTTTGCTAAAGCAAAACGCCTCGCTGCCTCGCGAGGCGTTTTTCATATCCCCGCAGCAAATACGGCGAGCATGCTCCAGCGGCGTGTCCGCGGAGCGCCCCTTCTTCCGCATTCCGGGATACAGGGCCTCACATCCGGCGCCCGCGTGCGCGGAAGCGTCCATCCGCGACCTTACTCGTTCTCGAGGAATAGATCATGCTTTCGTTCACTTCGCGCGCCGGCTTCCCGCCGGCCGCGCTCGCCCTCATCGCACTGGCAGCCACCACCGTGCTCGCCGCCTGTGCCGATGAGCCGACGTCGACTTCGCGGATCGCCGCACAGGCGCCTAACGCCAATACGCTCGCCGACCCGTTCACCGTCGTCAACCTGAACGACCACGGTATCGGGTCGCTCCGCTGGGTGCTCAGCTACGCTGACAGCGGCCAGACCATCCGGTTCGATCCCACGCTGGCGGGGAAGACGATCGTGCTCGACTCGGTGATCAAGATGTACCTCAAGAACGTTACCATCGAAGGCCCGAGGGACCGGGGCATCACCATCAGTGGCGGCGGTAAGACGCGTGTGTTCGAGACATGGGGCGCCGGACCGTACGTTATTCGCAATCTCGCGGTTACTGGTGGCGCAGCGGGTCCGGCGATCCTCGGCAGCAACAAGGTCGTGCTCGAAAACAGCACCATGTACGGCAACGCGCTGACCGTCAAAGGCTCCGCGATCGATGTGCAGACACTCACGCTCATCAACAGCACTGTGAGCGGGAACGGCGCCGACTCGACGGCTGGCTTCGCGGTAGCAGCCAGTCAGAAGGTTGAACTCATTAACAGTACCGTCGCTTACAACGCGGG
>DASRPK010000213.1:0-2722 GCA_035646395.1 Gemmatimonadaceae bacterium
GCTCGCTCTACCCTGCCCTTCACAAGCTGGAGCAGCAGGGCTGGATCCAGTCGGAGTGGAAGATGACCGAGAACAACCGGCGGGCGAAGTTCTATAAGCTCACGCGACTGGGCCGCGGCCAGTTGGAGAAAGAAGTGGCCAGCTGGAACGGGCTCTCTTCAGCCATTACGCGAGTCGTCAAGTTGAAGGAGGCATAACCGATGCGGCTGGAGCGCTGGATCCTAATCATTCCTCTGCGTCTGCGGTCGCTGTTCCGGCGCGAGGATGTCGACCGCGAACTGGATGAAGAGTTAGCTTTTCACCTGGATCAACGCACTCAGGAACTCGTCTCCCGTGGCCTTGATCCCAAGGAGGCGCGCCGGCTCGCCAACCTGGCGATGGAAGGCGTGACACGGCGGGCAGAAGAATGCCGCGACACTCGTGGCTGGTCCTTTGTGGAGAGCTGGCAGCAGGATCTCCGGCAGGCGATTCGATCTTTCCGGCTGAGACCCGGGACCGCCCTCACAGTAGTGTCGACGATCGCGCTGGCAATCGGGGCGACAACGGCGGTTTACAGCGTCGTGGAAAGCGTACTGCTGCGGCCGCTGCCCTACCCGGAACCGGAGCGGTTGGCGCGGATCTGGCAGACCTCGACGAAGGTGTTAGCGCGGACGGGCTCGGATTTAATGAACCCGAAGGCACCGGTATTGTTTGAGTGGCTAAACGCAGACACCGGATTCGAGTCACTAGGCGCGTATGTCGATTCGTCCTACGTGTTGCGCGCGAACGCCGGAGCGGAAGTGATTCGAGGTCAGGAGGCGACGTCAGGAGTGTTCGAGGCTCTGGGCGTCTTGCCGATACTCGGCCGGCGTCTGGCGCCGGCCGACGATGCGGGCGGTGGATCCGCCGTGGTCGTTTTGAGCGAAGGCTTCTGGCGGAATCGCTTCGGAGGTAACGAGCAGGTGGTAGGGACCCAGCTTGTTCTGGACGGACGCCCTAACGTCGTGGTTGGCGTGATGCCGACCAGGTTCAGCGTTCAAACATCCGAGAGCCAGAGTCTGATGCTGCCTGGTGGACCACCACAGTTATGGACACCGCTGTCGCGGGAGGTTCGGGTTGGGAACAGAAATGCATTCGTGATCGGACGCGTAAAGAAAGGGGTAACGATTGCCGCCGCGGCCGAGCGACTTTCCACCGTACACGCAGGAATCGTGGAATCCGGGTTTAATGATGCGCGCGATACCGGAGTAAAAGTGAGGAGCCTGCTGGATTCGGCTGTGGGCGATATACGGGCAACGATGTGGTTCCTGCTGGTGAGTGTGGCGCTGGTATTGGTTGTGGCGACGGTGAACATCGCGAATATTCTGACCGCGCTTGGGTTGAAACGGCAGCGGGAGCTGGCGGTCCGTGCCGCGCTGGGCGCGAGCAGGAGCAGGCTGGTGCGGAGCGTATTTGTCGAGAGCGCCTTATTGGCGGTAGTGGGAGGTGTGGGCGGAATCGCGCTGGCGTGGGCCGGGCTTCCCGTGCTGGTGAGGCTGTTGCCGCCGACCTTGCCACGGCTTGATTCGGTTGCGGTCAGCGTGGGAGTCCTGGCCTGCGGACTTGGACTCACGATCACGACGGCATTGCTGGTGGGCCCACTTCCGGCGATGCTCGCCGCGCGGACCGACCCACAGGACGCGATGCGCTCATCGGGACGGAGTACGACTTCCGGACGGGCGGCGAACCGGGTCCGTGCGACGCTGGCGGTGGCGGAGGTGGCGCTGGCATTTGTGCTCCTGACCGGGGCCGGACTGCTTGGCGGCAGCTATTGGCGGCTGATGTCGGTCGAACGCGGTTTCGAGACCGAGGGTCTGGCCGCGATGTGGGTAAAGCCGACCCGAGATACGTATCGGAAACGTGATCAGTTCAGTGAAGCTATGCGTGCGCGGCTCGAGCAGATTCCGGGGGTGAGAGCAACGGCAATGAATCACCTTCCGCTGTCGGGCCTGAGCGCGGGGACGAACTTCTATCTGGATCGCGGCGGGGAGGACGAACAGATCAACGCCATCCTTTCGATAGGACAAGACAATTACTTCGACGTTATGGGTGTGCCGATTGTCGCGGGACGCGGCTTCAAGCCGGGCGACACCCGGAAGGCGCCGCGCATCGCGGTCGTGAATCAAACGCTGGCGCGGAGATGTTGGCCGGACGGGAATGCGATTGGGCAGCGTTTCAGGACCGGGGACGATCCCAAGGCTTGGGTTGAGGTGGTTGGGATCGCCGGCGACATCCGACACAAGGAGCTTGCTGCGCCGATCGAGCCGACGGTCCATCTGCCCGCGACGCAGGCCGAGCGCGAGATTAACGAATGGGTCCTGCGATTCCGCGGGAACCCGGCGCAGGTCTTGCAGCGCGCGCGGGAGGTGGTTGCCGCTGTATCGCCGCTGCCGGTCAGCCGAACATTGATTCTGGAAGACGCAATCGGGCTCTCGGTGGCGATCCCGCGGTTTCGGACCTACTTCATCGTGGGACTTGCCGGTCTTGCGGCGGTGCTGGCGTTGCTGGGCATGTACGGCGTGCTGGCGTTTTCGGTGGCCCAACGCACCAGGGAGATCGGCGTGCGCATGGCGTTGGGCGCGCAGGCAGGCGAGGTGGTTCGGGCTGTTATCGGCTCGGGGATGAAGCTGGCACTGGTTGGAGCGGGGATCGGCCTGGCCGTGGCGTGGAGCGGAGCGGGTCTGTTGAGCGCGTTCCTGTTCGA
>DASRPK010000214.1:0-2329 GCA_035646395.1 Gemmatimonadaceae bacterium
TTTCAAGGAGGCAACATCAGCGACAAGGCTGGCGCCGACGAGTCGGTCCGCCTGGCGTCCGACTACGTCCGCGATCGTCTCTCGAAGCTGCTCACGCAGAAACCGGAGATCATCGAAGGCCCCATCGCGGTCCACGACTGACGGCCGCCGTCGGGGGCATGGCGAAGCCTCCTTTGCGCCGCACGCGTTCCGTGGTAAGACCGTCGCCGTCGGGCAGATGGTTGAAGCGCACAGGGTCACGCGAGTGGCACTCAGCAGACAGGACACCGGCGCGCTGACAGTGCTCGTCGGCGCGATCTTCTTGATGTTCAGTTTTCACGGTTTCGCCGTCGCAGTTCCCTGGATGTCCTCTGTGATGCCAGTCAGCGAGGCCGTGCGGGAATGCCCAGGAGCGATCGAGCCGTCCTGGCCGAAGCGTTATCGCTGAAGGGGTGGGTTATTCGCTCTCCGTATGAAGCCCTGCTAGGCGCCGCGTTCGCTGCGCTCCATCCACAGGTCCAGCGGGCACACCTGCCGCCCCTTCGCGCCGAAGGCGAGCTCGATGTTGAGCACGGCCTGGGATGGCTGGGGCGTCGGATGATCTGGTTGATGAACCTTCCTGCTGCTGGACTGCATCAGCCGGTGCAGCTCCACCTGGCCGAGGACGGCTCGGAACTCGTGTGGACGCGCCGCATCGGCGGGACACACCTCCGGACGCGGCAGCATGCGAGCGGTTCGCGACTGGTGGAGCGTTCCGGTCTTGGGCGTATCTTTTTCAATCTCCGCGCGGAGGACGGAACACTGTTATATCGACAGTTATCGTTCCGCGTCGCCGGTGTGCCCGTGCCATCGCTGCTGAGTCCCCGCGTTGGGGCCGTAGTGTCGGCCGCCACGGAAGGATGGCGCGTCGTCGTGACCGTCGAATGGCGCGGCCGCGTCGTCTGCCGCTATGCCGGAACCATGCGCGCGGTATGAAAGCGGCGATCTGGCTGCTCCTGCTGCAGGCCTTGCTCGGCGCCTTCGACACGCTCTACTACCATGAGTACCGGTTGAAACTGGCGCAGAGTGCGCGCACCGGAGTGGAGCTGCGCCTGCACGCCGCCCGCGATTTCGCGTACGCGATCATCATAGGAAGCCTGGGATTTCTAACCTGGCATGGCGTCTTCGCCTGGATCCTGCTCTTACTCCTCCTCAGCGAGATCGGCATCACCCTCTGGGATTTCATCGAGGAAGACAGGATCCGCCGGTTGCCAGCGGGCGAACGGGCAATGCACGCCGTCATGGGGATCGTCTACGGAGCATTTCTCGCCTTCCTGATTCCTCAGATGATCGAGTGGTCGACGCTGCCAACCGGATTCGGACCCAGCTATCACGGGTTCCCGGCGTGGATGCTCCTCGTGCTGGCGGCCGGCGTCCTCGCTTCCGGGATTCGCGACCTCATCGCAAGCACCCGGCCGGTTGCGGCGTGACGGACGAGTTCCGACTCTTTCGACGCTGGTTCTACGCGGCCGCGATCTACAACGTCGTATGGGGCGGCGCGGTCGCCCTGTTCCCCGGTACGCTGCTCGAGGTCGCGGATATGAATGCCGACGCTGTACCGCTCGTGCGGGTCGTCGGCATGATGGTGGGCGTTTTCGCGTACGGCTACTATCTTCTCGCGCGCGAACCGAACCGATACTACGGCTTCATCTGGATTGCCCTGGCTGGTAAGACCTTCGGCCCGCTGGGATTCGTCTACAGCGCTGCAACGGGCGCGCTTCCCTGGAACTTCGGCTGGATCTGTGTCTTCAATGACCTTGTCTGGTGGCCGGTGTTCTGGCGATTCGCGCTCAGCTTGAAACCAGAATGCGCACCCAACTAGCATCACCACATGCGTGCAGCGGTCGGTGCACTGGCGGTGGCAGGCGTGTTGACGATGACAGCCTGCGACGGCGACAGCACGACTTCCCCCACGCCGAATCCCGGAGGCAGTACCGGCGGCGCAACAATCAGCATTACGAGCAGCGGGCTGTCAAACCGGAATGTCACGGTGGTACGCGGGGCACAGGTTACGTTCGTCAACAACGATAGCCGGCCGCATGACATCCGATCTGATCCGCATTCCAGTCACGGCGAGTGCCCCGAGATCAATCAGGTGGGGCTTATTCAGCCGGGGAACAATCGTCAGACGGGTAATCTGATGACGCCGCGAACCTGCGGCTTTCATGACGAAGGCGACCCGTCCGACAACTCTCTCCAGGGAACCATCCAGATTCAGTGATCCGCACGCGGGTCGCGACCAACGATTGGAGAGCGGACGATGACTGACCAGCCCTCGTCACCGCGCCACGTGCCCGTCATCGACGTGTCA